>JAFECZ010000936.1 GCA_018241905.1 Pseudomonadota bacterium | reverse complement strand
CCACAACGGCGCCCTTGGCCTGCAACGCGGCAAAGGCGGCATCCGTGCCGCCACCGGCAGCCACCGCGTCCGCCCCCAAGGGACGATCAAGCTCCTTGTAGATTCCCTGCGCATGCGCCGCCATGGCGCGCGAAGCACTGTTGGCCTCCAGCGGCGGGCGGCGGCGCTCGAAGCGCATCTCGACCTTGGCCTGCGGAATCAACTGCTTCTTGACGCGTTCTTGCACCTGCTGCTCGATGCGGTCGTAGTCGCTCACCTTCAGCACGCGAACATCCGCACCCGCAGAAGCCGTGGCCGGGATCACGTTTCGGTTCGTGCCGGCCTTGGCAATGGTCCAGTTCATCTTCAGGCCCGTGGCCGGGTCCGACAGGTCGCGCATCTGCAGGATCTGGTGCGACAGCTCGTACAGCGCGTTCACGCCGGCCTCGGGTGCCGAACCCGCATGCGAGGCCTTGCCCGTGACGTTGAGCGTGACCGACGCAATGCCGGCCGTGGCCAGCGACAGCTTGTCGTCCTTCACCGATGCGCCCTCGAAGGACAGCACCGCGTCATGCTCGCTGCCCAGCTTGGTGATGAGCGCGCGCGAACCCGGCGAGCTGATTTCCTCATCGCCGTTGATCAGCACCGTGAGCGTGCCGAACTCCTTGAACTGCAGCGCCTGCAGCAGCGCCACCGTGTGCAGGATCACGGCCACGCCCTGCTTGTCGTCGGCGATGCCCAGGCCATAGGCCTTGCCCCCCTCGATGCGGAACGGCTGCTTTTCCAGCATGCCGCGCTGGTACACCGTGTCCATGTGGGCGATCAGCATGATCTTCCTGGTGCCCGAGCCCTTGAAGGTGGCGTGCACTGCACGGCCGATCTTCTCGGGCGTGTCTTCCATTCGGTAGGCATGGGCATTGGTGTCGAGCAGCTCGACCTCGCCGCCCATTGCCTTGAGCTTGCCGGCGATCAGGTCCGAGATCTTCGCGAGGCCCTCGAGGTCGCGGCTGCCGGACTCGATGGCCACCAGTTGGGACAGCGAGTCGAGCAGCGGCTGCTTCTGCTCGGCGGCCAGGGCC
>JAFECZ010000935.1 GCA_018241905.1 Pseudomonadota bacterium | reverse complement strand
ATCGTGCTGCGCAAGACCAGCCTGGCGTCGCTCGATCACGTGCGGCAGCTTGTCGCAAGAGCCGACCAGAAGGCCTCGACGATGGTCTCGCGCGATCTTGCCGGACGGCCCGTGCTCAGCTCCATGTCGCCCATCGAGTCCTTGCACTGGCGGGTATTCGTGGAGCAGCCCATGGCGCAGGTGTACGCGAAGCTCAACGAGTCGATGGTGCGTACGGCCGGGCTGCTGCTGGCCGGCTTCGTGCTGTCGGCGCTCGCCGCGTTCGGGCTGGCGCGCAGCATGACTCGGCCGATCCGCACGCTGACCGAGGGCGCCATGCGCATCGGCCAGGGCGAACTCGACCAGCAGATCGTGGTGGAGACCAGGGACGAACTGCAGGGCCTGGCCGAGCAGTTCAATCACATGGCCGCGGCACTTCGCGAGTCCTACGCCGGCCTGGAGGGCAAGGTGCAGGAGCGCACGTTCGAACTGGAGAGCGCACTGCAACAGCAGACCGCCACCGCGGAAATCCTCCAGGTGATCAGCGCCTCGGTCGAGGACGAGAGGCCGGTGTTCGACAAGATCCTGGAAAGCTGCCAGCGCCTGTTCGGCAGGGGGCCCGATGGCATTGCGGTGAGCCTGTATCTTTCAGGCGACGGCGCGACGCTGCGCTCGGTGGGGCACGCCGGGACCGATTCGACGGCGGCCGATTCGATCGCGCTGGCCGGCCCGGCGCTCGAACAGGCGATCCGCGAGTGCCGGGTGCTGCACATTCCCCGGGTCCACGCCGACGGCACGCACATCGCGCTGACAGTGGTGCCGATGGTCTGGGAGGAGCGCGGCGTCGGCGCCATCGTCGCTGCGGGCCATGGTGCGGATTCCTTCGGCGACAAGGAGCTCAGGCTGCTGCGGACCTTTGCCGACCAGGCGGCCATCGCCATCCACAACGCGCACCTGCTGCGCGAAATTCAGGACAAGAGTCGCCAGCTCGAGATCGCGGACAAGCACAAGTCGGAGTTTCTCGCGAGCATGTCGCATGAGCTGCGCACGCCGCTGAACGCGATCATCGGCTTCTCGGAAGTGCTGC
>JAFECZ010000934.1 GCA_018241905.1 Pseudomonadota bacterium | reverse complement strand
GCAGGTCGGCCAGGCTGCCTTCGGGGAACCACTTGGCGTGGTTGTCCATGAAGGTGCGCGGCATCAGCCACGGCCCCTTGTGGGAGCCGGCCACGAATTCGAGCGTGGCGGCGCGCGAGACCGGATCGACCGGAATCCACATGCTGATGTTCTGCGCGCCCTCGATGTTGTAGTAGGGCTGGTCCTGGTGCCAGGGCGTGCGCTGGCGCGTGCCGGGCTCCTTGACCAGCAGGTGGTCGTGATAGAGCCGCACCGTCTGCGAGCCCATCAGGCGCTGGGCCAGCTGCGCCAGCGGCGTTTCGAAGATGAAGCGCCGGTAGGCCGCGTTGTCCGCCCAGTTGCAGAAGTCCTCGAAGAAGCGGCCCGGGTCGTTGGGGCGGCTGGCCACCATGCCGCGCGGGCTGGGCGCGGCCAGGTTGGCTTCGATGCCATCTTTCAGCAGCGCGATCTCGTCGGCGCCGAGCAACTGGCGGATGACGCAGGCACCGTCGCGCTGGAACTGCGCGATGGTGGCGTCGTCGACGCGGTCCAGCACGCGCTGGTGCAGGGTCGCGGTGTCGGGGAGCGTCGTCGTCATGAGCGGCCGAACGAGCCCGCGATCACTTGATCATCGGCAGCTTCAGGCCGAACTTCTTGGCCGTGGCAATGGCCAGCTCGTAGCCCGCGTCGGCATGGCGCATCACGCCGCTGCCGCAGTCGTTGACCAGCACGCGCGCCAGGCGCTTCTCGGCCTCGTCGGTGCCGTCGCACACGATCACCATGCCCGAGTGCTGCGAGTAGCCCATGCCCACGCCGCCGCCGTGGTGCAGGCTCACCCAGGTGGCGCCGCCTGCGGTGTTGAGCATGGCGTTGAGCAGCGGCCAGTCGCTCACTGCGTCGGTGCCGTCCTTCATGCCTTCGGTCTCGCGGTTGGGGCTGGCCACCGAGCCGGTGTCCAGGTGGTCGCGGCCGATCACGACGGGCGCCTTCAGCTCGCCGTTCTTGACCATCTCGTTGAAGGCCAGGCCGGCAATGTGGCGCTCGCCCAGGCCCAGCCAGCAGATGCGCGCGGGCAGGCCCTGGAAGGCGATG
>JAFECZ010000933.1 GCA_018241905.1 Pseudomonadota bacterium | reverse complement strand
ACCGCCCACGCCGGTCCGCAGCGTGCGCTCACGGTGACCTTCCTGGTGCCGGTGTTCGCCGTGTTCTACGGCGTCATCTTCCTCGATGAAGAGATCACCACGTGGATGCTGATGTGCGCGCTGATCATCGTGTGCGGCGTGGCGCTGTCCACCGGATTGGTTCGACTTGGCCGCAAGAAGGAAGCGGCCGCCACCCCCTGAGGCAAATTGCCCTGGTCCGCGCGGCGGACAAATGTGGTCGAATCGCGCTCAATGACCGCATCGTCCGTCCGCCGCAAGTTGTCCGCCGGCCTGGTTGCCCTTCTGGCAGGCGTGTCGGCATGGGCCGCCACCGTGCCCGACACCATCGAACAGCGGGTGGCCGCCTGCATTGCGTGCCACGGCCGCGAGGGGTCCAGTACCAACGCGGGCTACTTTCCCCGCCTTGCCGGCAAGCCGGCCGGCTATCTCTTCAACCAACTGCAGAGCTTTCGGGACGGGCGCCGCTTTCAAAGCGACATGGTCTACATGACGCGCCACCTGTCGGACCCGTACCTGCGCGAAATCGCCGAGTACTTCTCCAGCCTCGATCTGCCCTATGCGCGCGTGAACACCAGCACCGATGCCAGCGCGCAGATGCTGGCGCACGGGCAGGCGCTGGCACTCAAGGGCGATGCCGCCCGCGGCATTCCGGCCTGCGTGGCCTGCCACGGCTCGGCGTTGATGGGGGTGCAGCCGGGCGTGCCGCCGCTGCTGGGCTTGCCGCGGCTGTACATCGCGTCGCAGTTGGGCGCCTGGCTCACCAACGACCGCCACGCGCTGCCGCCCGACTGCATGACCGACGTGGGCCGCAAGCTCAACAGTGCCGACATCAACGCAGTGGCAAGCTGGCTGGCCACGCAGCCGGTGCCGGCCAACATCCATCCCGCGAAGTCGCCGCCGGCGCCGCTGCCGATGAAGTGCAGCGCCATGCCGCAGTGAGCGAGTGGACATGATCATCAAGAGAATCGTCTTCACCCTGATCGGCCTGGGCCTGCTGGTGGCCGTGGCATTCCTGGCGCTGGTGGCGCTGAACCTGCGCGGCGAAGACAA
>JAFECZ010000932.1 GCA_018241905.1 Pseudomonadota bacterium | reverse complement strand
GGCGGCTTCGGCGAGCAGAGCGTCCATTGAACCTAGATCCGGTGGTTAGATGCGCCCGTCAGTGCCGTGATGGGCGTGCCAGGCAAGACGTGAGAACGCAGCGCACTCCTGTGCGCAAGAACGAGCAACGCCGCATGGCGCGGCCAGCATGGTGCTGGCGGGTGCATAGCGCCGTCACCTAACAAGTGAACACCATCGAAGCCAACAAGGTCCGTGTCCATAAGGCGTTATTGAAGATCACAAGCGGTCAACCGCCGGATCTAGGTTGATATCCCGACAGCTTTGTCACTCACGCGCCGGCGGCGCGCGGCCTTAGATTGTGATCCCGCCGGAGCCCAGACCATGAACCCTGCTTCCACCATCCCAACCGCCGAGGCCCCCGCGCTGCAGCGCCTGGCCGGCGCGCTGGCGTTGGCCGCCTCGCCCTGTTGCGCCGTCATGGCCTGGGTGTCGGCGCAGGACGGGGGCGCGGTCTGCAGCGCCGCACCGCAGCTGCTGCCGCTGGACGGCATGGCCATGATGTACCTGCTGATGGCCCTGCTGCACCTGCCGCCCTGGCTGCGGCTGGCGTCGCGCGGGCGCCGGCCGCGCGTTGAACCCTCAACCCCTGGAGAGCACCATGAACCACACCATCGCCTCACGTGAAGAATGGCTGAGCGCACGCACCGCGCTGCTGGAGCAGGAACGAGACCTGACGCACCGGCTCGACGCCCTGCGCGCCGAGCGGCGCCGCCTGCCCTGGGTGCGCATCGACAAGCCCTATGTGTTCCAGGGTGAGCAGGGGCCGTGCGCGCTGGGCGATCTGTTCGGCGGCCGCAGCCAGCTGGCCATCTACCATTTCATGCTGGCGCCGGGCGCGCAGCATATCTGCCCCGGCTGCTCATTCGTGTCCGACCATGTGGACGCGGCGCGCCAGCACTTCGAGCAGGCCGACCTGTCGTTCGCCGCCGTCTCGCGCGCGCCGATAGAGCGCATCGCGCAGGTCAGGGCGCGCATGGGCTGGGGCTTTCGCTGGGTGTCCTCGGGCGAGGGCGACTTCAACTACGACTTCGGCGTGTCGTTCCGGCCCGAAGACCG
>JAFECZ010000931.1 GCA_018241905.1 Pseudomonadota bacterium | reverse complement strand
TGGCCGACCGCATCGTGGTGATGAACCACGGCGTGATCGAGCAGGTGGGCACGCCCAGGCAGGTGTACCGCGAGCCGGCCAGCGCCTTCGTGGCCGATTTCGTGGGCAAGGTGAACCGGCTGCGTGCCGTGTCCGAGGGCGACCACTGGTATCGCGTGGGCAGCAAGCGCCTGCAGTGCCTGCCCGGGGCCGACCGCGGTTGCCGCGAGGGCGCCGAGGTGGCGCTGTATCTGCGGCCGGAGGATCGCGTGGTGGACGGCCTGCGCGATGACGACCCGGCGCGCTGTGTCGGCACGGTGCGCAACATCGAATTCCTGGGCGGCAACTGCCTGGCCGAGGTGGCGGTGGACGGCATGGCGGAGCAGTCGATGCAGCTGCAGTTCTCGCTCAACCAGATGGACGAGTTCAACGTGCAGGAGGGGGCCACGGTGCATTTCGCGCTGCGCAGCGACCGGCTGCGCGTGTTTCCGGCCGCCGCCGCATGAGTGTCTTGGCATCCATGCACGGTCCTCTAGTCGGTGTCGATCCAGCGCATGCCCTTGGCGGTGCGCGTTCCTTGAAGCAGCGTGTGCACTGGACGGAGCGGCTGGGCCAGCTCTGCCTGGTGCTCATCGCCGTGTTGCTCGGCGGGGCTCTGGTGGCGCCGCTCTTCTCGATTCTCGGCAAGGCGGTGCAGACGCCAGGCGGCTCCGGACTGGGTGCGTTCACGTCGTACCTGGCCTCGCCCGCGCTGCTTACCAGCCTGTGGCACAGCGTGTGGGTGTCGGTGCTGGTCACCCTCATCGTGGTGCCGCTGGCATTCGGGTTCGCCTACGCGCTGACGCGCAGCTGCATGCCGGGCAAGGGCGCTTTGCGCACCATCAGCCTGCTGCCCTTGCTGGCGCCTTCGCTGCTGTCGGCCATTTCGATCATCTACTGGTTCGGCAACCAGGGCACGGCCAAGGCGCTGTGGCTGTCGCTGGGTTTTTCGGGCATCTACGGCGCCTCGGGCATCGTGCTGGCCGAGTGCTTTTCCACGTTTCCGCATGTGCTGATGATCCTGGTGACGGCACTGCGCCTGGCCGATGCGAGGCTGTAC
>JAFECZ010000930.1 GCA_018241905.1 Pseudomonadota bacterium | reverse complement strand
TGACAAACAAAAAGGCCGCTCAATGGCGGCCTTGGCTTGGGGAAACTGAGCGCAGCTACGTGCTGCTGGGGTACTGGATGAAGTCCATAGAGCAGCGATGGAGCTTCAGATCGGCGTCGTAAGGAGCGACGGGGTTGTCGCCCTGCCAGATGAATGGCGGATTCAGCGCGGCCATCGCGGCCAGGATCTGCAGGCGCAGCGCGCGCATCGTGTCGAAGGTGGTCGAGTAGCCGTCGATCTGGACTCGGGTGTCAGCCACGTCATCAGTTCCGGCGCCGCAGATGTCCTGCGTGACGATGTTGCCGGCGAAGGTGAAGAGGATGGCCGGCGTGATGGGCACCGATGGCACCTGTGGAAAGGTGTTCGCGTGAACACGGTTCGACACCAGTCCCGAGAGAGCACCGTAGACGACTTGTTCGACGCTCATGCGCCCGCCTTCTTGATTCGCGCCTCAAGGCGATTCTTCATGGCATCCACTGCCTTTTCCTTGTTCTGGTCGAACGCTGGACGTAGAAACGGCTGGGCGGTCATCTTTGCAGTGCCGAATTCCACGAAGACCCCGTAATAGGCATCACGAATACCGGCGGCCTTCTGCTTGGCGGTCTTCTTGCCCTTCCGGACCGTGACGATGTGCTCGCTGGTCAGGCTCGTTTCGCTCTTCGGCAACCTCTTGGCGATGATGTTCTTCTTGAGGTTGCCCGTGTCCTCGGGCGCCTTCTGGATCGCCGCGTTCTTGATGACCACGGCGCCAGCAGCCGTTGCAGCGCGAGCCACCTTGCCCTGCATGTCAGCGGAGAGCGTCTGAAGGCGCTTGCCGAGGTCCGACAGGCCCTCGATCTTCAGCGTGACGCTAGCCATTGTTGGCCCCCGTCTCGCAAACCAGGTCAAGGTACTGGTTGTTCGAGTCGATCAAGACCGCCTTCACGCCGAAGACGACCGAACCGAAGACAACACGGCACGTTGCATCCACATCGGAGCGCCAGCGAATTCGGATACTCGCCCGCGCGATGCTGACCGGGAACTCCGACTTCATCGCCTCGATGCCACTCAGGTATCGGACATCCGCCCACACGTCGGC
>JAFECZ010000092.1 GCA_018241905.1 Pseudomonadota bacterium | reverse complement strand
CGGCCATGAAGGCGACGATGTGCTCGCCCGATGGACGCAGCAGAACCGCGCTCGATGCGTCAATCTGCGTTTCGGACACTTGGTAGCCATTGACATCCAAGAGCCGCTTGGACGGCTCGCCAGTCACCTTCCACCACTGACCGGGCTCAACCCGCGAACCTCCCAGTGCCGAGCCGGAAGCTTTGACGACGAAATAGCCAATGGCATCCTGCACCTGACCTTGGTCGTCGATTGGCTTCGCGGCGAAGATGCAGCCGCCGAAGCCTCGAGGGTCCTGGCTGCGGATGGAGGTCACCCGCAGGGTCTGCTCTACGTTCAACGCGGCAGCCTCCCGGTCAGGGCCAGGGCTTCGCGCAGCACAACGTGTTTCTCCAGCGCGCGCTTGAGTTCGGCAACCTCAGCCTTGAGGCCGGCGTTCTCCTGCTCGAGGCGACGAAGCCGCTCGGTCTCTTGAGCGGCACGAAGCCGGCTAGGCTCACGCATCAGCGAAGACTGCGGCACGGCAGGGTCTGGCACGGCAAGTGGCGGAAGGACGCCCCTTAGGCGCAGGTCATCCTCCAAGTCGCGCAGGGCCTCCTTAATGCGAGGGTTCTGGTCGAGAGCCGATTTTGCAAAGCCGCATTCCTTGGCGACCTCCTTGCGCGCCAGGACGCCACGAATGGTCATCGCACGAAAGTCGGAATCGGTCTTGCTCGCCGCCCACGCAATGAACGTCTGAGCGTTCTTTTCACCCAGTTGCCTGCCGCTGCTCATGCCTTGCTTCCATCAATTGCACCGCCGTTCGAGTCGAGCCATTCGAAGAACGGAGCGGCAATCTCCTTGTCGACGATTACGTTCTCCCGTCTTTTTGACTTGTCAAGGATGCGCTGTGTCCTTGGGTCGATTTCCACGATGACGTTCAGGTGACTTAGTAGCAATCGAAGCGCTTGGCACGTTCGCACGAAGCGGAGCTCGTATTCGCCCAGCTGAGTGCTAGTTTCGGCGGCAGCACCGGCAGCACCGGCATGCTGGGGAAGGTGTCGATGCCGACTTCCTGCAGCGTCAATTTGCTCTTCAAGTGACTTCACATAAATGGCCAGGCGCTCAAGCTCCCGCTTCAAATTTCCGGTCTCGAGCTGCGACGTGGTCAACAATGCCTTTGCGGTAGGGTCAGTCACCGCCCTTGCGCTCAAGGCCTTCGTTCCGCCCTCAAGATGTTTGGCTTGGTACGTGAGAAGCTTGGCCTTGTAGCGGACATTGCGCATGAGAGTTGATTTGTTGCATGGCTCTCCTTCGGCCTGCGAAATGTGCCTCGCAACCAAATCTGCAAGGTCAGTCGGATTGCGAACTCTGACTCGTGTCTTCGAGAGATACGCAAGGTATTCATCGATGAGAGCCTCACGGCGTACTTGGTTGGCTTCCTGCCATGCCGCAAACCTGCTCGGCCGCCTTGTTGTCATTCCGACTCGCTCGCTGAGATAAGCCTGAGGTTTGTTTCGGGCAGGTCAAGCATGTGGGCATCCTGCTCTAGCATTTCGGCGAGCTCGTTGACTGTCAGCCCTGTCGCCGCAAGCAAAGTTTTGAGCATCCCTGCGCACTCTGCCGCAGGGTCTACACACACATCGGGAGCGAATGCTGCACGCAACTGCCCAGCACGTGCAAGAAGCTCTCGTCGGAGAAGGTCAAATCGAGCGCGAATCTGTGGACTTTCCAAGGTGGGAAAGGATATGCATTCCCCCAAACGCGCCAAGAGATACTCCGTGACCGAGGTAGGCGTCGCGACACGTCGAAGGTCGCGCTCGATGATTTCTGGCTTTTGAACGACCCACTTTCGAGTGTCCTTGCCGGCCGCGATACGCTGGCGTGCGACTTCCAGCACTTCTTCATTCAGAATCCAGCCACTCAATTCTTCGCAAAGCCGCGCGCGGTCAGCCTCAAGGTCATCCAACTCTTCGGACGTGTACTTCGCGTTCAACGTTTTGGCGTCCATCGCAAGTACGCTGTCCAGCTCATCGACCATTTCCGCCACTTGCCGCTTCTTGGCGACGACCGCTGGAAGATGGTCAATCGTGCGAACCGCCGCGGGGCATAAGCTACAGCGGCGAAGGCCCTTCAATTCCATGACGATTTCGGGCGGGCATTGGTTTCCGTAGGGGCATACTTCCGTTTTGTTGAAAGCAGCGTCAACACAATTCGTCTTGCGGAGGATGTCGACTCCGCTTTTGGAACGCTCAGTGAACGAAATGCTCATGCCGCCGTACGACACGATTGCTTCGTCGAAGTTGGCGCGCATGCTGCGCGCCAGGTTGGAGTTCACGGCATCGGCGTGAACAAACGTTGTCGAGGCTTCCCTTCCGCTCAAAACAGGCTCGAAGGCGCTGCGCAGGGTAGCCGCTCGCATCCGAGCAGCCTGGTGCACTCTTTCGGCTTCCAGTGTTTCCTGGTCCAAATGCACATAGTAGGGAACGACGCCTTCCTTCTGCCCTGTGATGTACTTGCCGATGAGGTCGGTCGGAAGGAAGGTTATGTACTGAGAGACCACAGCTACTCGGGCGCTGTGAGGAGTAGTGCTCGTCATGGGCTTCAGCGGACAGGCCTCGCCCATCCCGTACTGAGACCCAAGCTCAAAAAGTTTCTTTCTTAGCTCAGGGTCATTTGGTCGATGTCTTGGTGGCAGAAGTCGCAGTAACTGACGTCCGAGCCCATACTCACGAAAGTCTGGCATGAGGCCTTGAAGCCCGCAGAGCATGAGTCCCCAAATGTTCGTGTAAACATTGTCGGAGTGAGGTTGTCCTTGAGCAGTGTAGGAGAACAAAGGGCGTAGCTTTGGCCACTTTGTATCCGGATTGTCGTTGTAGTAGTGCTCAGTAATAGACCTGGGCTCGTAAATGAGTTGAGACCAGCGCCGCTGGGCCCTTAGCAACTCGATTACGCGCATGCTTACGTGCGGGGTCCATGCTTCCCGCTTTGTTTTGTCCGTATTGACGAAGAGCTCGGCGAACTCGACTTGCGACTCGTCAACCTCGGAGTCGAATTTCTCTATGTCGAGCCACTGGATGTGGTTGTGACGGATTCCGGTGTGCAGGGCTGTCAGATTCTGGTGCAGTCCATGAGGATGCGGGAGAGACACTTTCCGGCCGTCGTGCAATGTTCTTACTCCGATGTCAAGTACGTTCGGGATAAATTGCAAGGGGAGTGTCTTCGTAGGTGTGAACAAGACAGGCACGAAGCCAACCATTTCGGATGTCGCGAAGGTGTCTATAACGTTTTCGTTTTTGACTAGAAGTTGTATTTTTTGCGTGTCCAGGTCGCCGTCCAAGACCCGTCTCATAACTACGTTGAGATGAGCCAAGAGCGCTTCGTGATAGTCGAGGTAGACCCCAAAGAACCCCCGCGGTACGGGTTGCTTTTTGGTTGCCTTCGGTCGGGAGGTCCGGGGGAAATCGTGGGGCGAGAGGGGTTGTGTAAATCCCTCGCACCCCGGCATCTCGTCACCGTAGCGTTCAATGAACGCGAAAAAACTCTGCAACTGATGCAGAGTGCTGTAGTAGCTGTTGTTGTTCCATTCTCGCTTTTCACTTTGCGCATTCATGAACTCAACAAACGTTACGGGACGTTCGTCAGATGTAGGAAGAAGTCGACTTACGAAGGCGGTTTTGAGGAGAAGTGATGGTGAACTAGGAAATTTCAGCGCAGTCCGGGAATTGCGAGAGAACCAGTACGGCAGGTAGTAAAACAGATAAATGTTCCACCAAGAGAACGCAGACTTGATGCCCTTGTAGCTCTCGCGACGGGTCTTCTTAATGTAAAGTTCTTCCAGTTCTAGCCAAAGTCGACTCAATGAGGAAAGGTCGACCTCCAAGCCAGGAAGACGTGCGAGCGACTGGATGTGCGCAGGCTTGCCCCAACCGGGTTCCACATGCAAGAGTTCATCGACGAGGTCATGGTCAGAGCGTGGGCCGTCCTTGAACAGGTGCTGAAGCGCCTTTCCGCCAATCGCTCTGCGTCCGCCCGCGCGAGTGCCGACTCGTCCTCTCAAGGCAAGAGCCCAATCTTCAGAAGTTACTTGGACGCGTTCGCCAAAAGCTAGACGAAGTACATCCAGTAGCGGCTTGTATGCCAGAGGCAGTGTCTCTCCGGGACTGAGTGTTTCTTCGGCAGCCTTGATGGCCAAGAGGTCCCCAACGTTGACGTCTTCGGCTTTGTGCCACCCGGTCGCGAGCAGCAGTTTGGTTGCGTAGGTAAGAAACCACTCTCGCCGTTTGCGGTCGCCACCGATTGCCTTGAATGCCTCGTGCGATTGAGTTTCGGATTGAGTATCCAGACCGCGAATAAATTTCAGCAGTTCGGACGCGACGAGCGAGCCGACCTCGCGTCGCTTGAGGAAGCTTTCCATTGAGGCGTCATTTCGCACGGAAGGCCAACTGAAGGTTGCGGGCAGAGTGATAGCGCCGCTGCTATGCAATGCTACGAGAAAGAGGCCCACCCCTGGGCGGATGGCTGATGCATAGCTGGACTTAAAGCCGTACTCGCCCTCATCGTCCGGATACATAAGGGCGTTGAAGTGGTCTTGCGTGAGATAGCCTGTCTTCTGCTTGTACGCGTCTAGTGCCGTGACAACATACTCTTCGCCAAATGCCCGGCGCCCGCGAGCAAGCACTCTGCCCCTCACAAACTTGGCGAAGCCCCCACGAATGTTGGATTTCGTCGTCACCGCCCGCATATCGATGCCCGTGAGGCCATGTATCGAAAGAGAGGTATCAGCAGCTAGAGATAAGGCGTCGCGGATTGCGCGATTCAGCGCCGCGCCATGAACATTGAAGACGATGGTGTTTGGCGTGAGGTTAACCACGAGAGAGGGCCTCCTGTGCCAGCTCTGCTCGAACCTTGGCGATTTGAGCTTCAAGAGCATCGAGCTTCAGTTCTAGCAGCCTCTTGGGGGTGCCATTGCGGAATAAAACCCTGTTCGCGTTCTGAACCTCCAGCTTCCGGAGGTCCTGGTCATATCGTGCGTACTTGGCAGTCGTCTTGATATCGGCGTGCCCCATCAATTGTTGAACGATGGGCATCGGCAGTCCGTAGTCGCCATTTGCGCGTGGGAAAAAATTGAGCGTGTACGTCCCGTACATATGCCTTAGCGAGTGTGACCCTGTGCCGCGCGGAAGTTCAACGCCGATGCGCCGGCGAACTTGATGGAATTTTTCCAGCCGGGTTCCCGGGGCGCTTAGAAAGTAGGGCATTCCCCGCTCGGGGCCGGACAGGTACTGGAATAGGAAGTCGTGCTTCCCGTGTGGGATGTGTTCCTGTTCGAGATACTTCTGCAGCGACTCAAAGAATGCCGTGGCAAAGGGCTCTATGAGGAGAGTCAAGTCCGTTGTGCGTCCCTTCCAAGCCAAAGCATCCCGTTGCTCCGGCTGCAGGAATCTGTAGCTTGGATGGCCGCGACGAGACGCAGGGGCCACAAGCCGCACGGTCCGTTCTTCCACGTCGATGTCTTGTTGAAGCGTCTGAAGGATTTCGTGAGCTCGACCGCCACTGGCCCCAAGCAACGAGTAGTAGGACTTGTCGCGGTACGTCGGCATGCAGTCAATCAGTTCCATGGCCTTGTCGTAGGGGAAGGCGCGTCTCTCGTCGTAGGGCGCGTCGTCCGCTTCTTCGTCTAGGAGTACGGCCTCAACGAGCTTGGGCCCACCTGCGATAACGCCGGCCAGCATTGAGCTGGCCTGCATTGCGCGTACCTGGGCTGGCTTCAGGGCACGCCGTTGACCAAGCTCTGGTAGCAAGGGCTCAGACGCAATCTGAGAGGTGACGTGCGAGCTGAGCATTGCCAACTCGGCCATCTCCTTTCGAATCTCTTCTGACAACTTGAGGAATCGACGTACTGCTGCCTTCTTTGGAGTAATGCTATTGGCTGCATTGGTGCCGGGCGGCAAGTGGGCTGCAACTTCGCGGGCTATGGAGTTGCCAGCATCTGCTCCCAGGCGAAGGTATTCACCATAGGCCTCGATTACTTCGGTGAGCTCGAGCTTGCTCAGTTGCCGGCCTTGTCCGATTAGCGCGGTGGCCTCAATGAGATAGTCGATGAACTCAGCCAGATGTCGGCAGTAGGAGTTTCGCGTGTTCCGAGGCGACGACCGCAGACCTGTCGCGAAGGCAGTGAATGCCTCGATGGGCTGGCCATCTGGGCCCAAGAGCCGCCAGGTAGCACGCCCGTTTTCTGTTCTGCTGCGCAGGCTGACGTTCTTGTACATCGGCGCTCCAAGTGTGCAACTGGGCGCACGATAGCAGTCGCAGTTCAAGTGTGCAACAGTGTTGCACACTTGAGGGCGGGAGTCTGAGAACGTGGTTTAAAAGGAAAAGCGCCTTGGGAGGCGCTTTTCCGAGGGAGGGGGGTGCGTCGCGGACAGGAATCGAACCCGTAACCCCCAGCTTAGAAGGCTGGTGCTCTATCCAGTTGAGCTACCGCGACATAAAATTTTCGGCGCCCCGCAAGCATGCAATTCCAGAGGCCCATTATAAGAACCCCCGACAACCTGCTTAGAAGGCAGGTGCTCTATCCAACTGAGCTACGGGCAGGCAAGCTGTTGATTTTGCCACGCGAGACAGGAGGCCCTGGGATGACAACGCCGCCCCAAGGCGACCCTTACCGCCTGAGCCGATTCGTCCAGGCGCAGGCGCCGGTGTATGCCCAGGTGCGCGGCGAACTTGCCGCGGGCGAAAAGCGCAGCCACTGGATGTGGTTCGTGTTTCCTCAACTGGCGCAACTGGGGCGCAGCAGTACCGCGCAGTTCTACGGCATCGGCTCGCGCGGGGAAGCCGCGGCGTACTGGCAGCATCCGCTGCTGGGCGACCGGCTGGCCGAGTGCACGTCGCTGGTGCTGGCGGTGCAGGGGCGCACGGCCTTGCAGGTGTTCCACTCGCCGGACGACCTCAAGTTCCGCTCGTGCATGACGCTCTTTCACTGCGTGGTGCCCCAGGAGCCGCTGTTCGGCCAGGCGCTGGACAAGTACTACGCCGCCCAGGGCGATCCGCTCACGCTGTCTGCGCTCGAGGCCATGGACTGAGCGCCGCGGCTGTCGCCTAAGCGGCGGACGCGGGCGACGCTTGCGCTCGATACTGCGGCCTCGATCCAAGACAACAGGAAGCTCGGAATGGACATTCGGAACAAGGTCGCGGTGGTCACCGGTGCGGCCAGCGGCATCGGCCGCGCGGTGGCAATCCGTCTGGCGCAAGAGGGCGCGCGCGCGGTGGTGGCGGCCGACCTCGATCTGGCAGGCGCGCAGGCGGTTGCCGGCGAGATCGGCGCGCAGGCGCTGGCGGTGCGCTGCGACGTGAGCCAGGAAGCCGACATCCAGGCGCTGGTGGCCGCTGCGCGCGAGCGCCATGGGCAGGTCGACATCTTCATCTCCAACGCCGGCATCCTGGGCCGACCGGGCGGCTTCGAGCTGGAAGACGCCCTGTGGGACAAGATGTGGCAGATCCATGGCATGGCCCACGTGTGGGCCGCGCGCGCGGTGGTGCCGGACATGGTGGCGCGCGGCGAGGGCTACTTCCTGGTCACCGCATCGGCTGCGGGCCTGCTGAACATCGTGGAGACGGCGCCCTACGGCGTGACCAAGCACGCGGCCGTGGCCTTTGCCGAATGGCTGCGCATTGCCTATGGCCGGCGTGGCCTGCGCGTGTCGTGCCTGTGCCCGCAATCGGTGCAGACCGGCATGGTGACCGGCGACGGAGGCTCGGCGGGGCACGACGGCATCCTGAGCGCCGAGCAGGTGGCCGCCGAGGTGGTGGCCACGATGGAAAGCGAGAAGTTCCTGGTGCTGCCGCACCCGCAGGTGCTGCAGTACTTCCAGGCCAAGGCCGCGGACTACGACCGGTGGCTGGGCGGCATGCAGAAGCTGCATGCGATGCACGCGGCCAAGGGCTGACGGCCTGCGCGGGCCCGGCGCACCCGCCGTTGCTGCTGGCGGGATCTACGTAAAGTTGTATTGCGTGAATTAATTCCTTTTGTCTACACTTCCGCGATGCGCCGCGGACTCGTTCTCGTGTTGTTGCTCATGACCTTCATGTCGCAAGTTCTTGCGATGGCCGGTCGTGCGGATGCGCTCGGGCACATCAAGAACACCAAGAACACCAAGACCGATTCGCACGCCGTGCTGCATTGGAAGGGGCAGGCGCATCATCACCAGGTTGATGGAACCCTGGCGCTCGACGACTCCACCGCATCGACACAGCATCTTCTTGTCGACCATGTGCTGGCGGAACCGGGATTGCCGTCATCCCTGTACATCTCAGTGCCTCTTGTCGCAAGGGCGCAGCTCTTGCCGGACAACGAGCTGCTCATGCCCGGCCCGCATCTCGCGGGACTTAGACGCCCCCCTCGTCTGGTTGCGTGACTACGGTCCGTGGCTCGCGCGCGCCGCGCGGGCCCGAACCGCTCGTCCGCACGCCGGCATGCGCCCGAAAAAGGGCGCTCCGGCGAACACCACATCTGCCTTCGACCCAGCCTTGCGACTGAAGGCGCCGTGCCCGACATGGGTGGCGCGGCGCGCGGCACGCGGGTCGGGGCGCCCCGAGGAGTTTCTACATGTCCATGTACGGCGTCATTCACGCGGCACGCCGCATCGTCGCCAACGGTCCGCTGGTGCGGCCCGCCCGGCTGAAATGGGAAAGGCAGCAGTTCCTGTCCCCGAAAAACCATGCAGCCCTTTTTGGCGTCTATGCCAGTTTCGAGCAAGCCAGGCAGGAGCTTCCGCAGGAGAACCCCGGCTTCCACCTGGAAACGCTTTCGGGCCAGTACGTCAACATCCGGATCAAGCGGGTGTTCGAGTACGACTACCCGGTGATGCGCTGGCTCGAGAAGGCTTTTCAGCTTGGCGCGACCCGCGTGCTCGACATCGGCGGCTCGGTCGGCGTTCATTACTTTGCCTATAGGCGCTACCTCGAGATGCCGGCTGCGCTGACCTGGGAAATCGTCGAGGTATCCGAAATGGTCGGCATCGGGCGCCGGCTTGCGCAAGAGCGCGACGCGGCATCGCTGAAGTTCACCACCGACCTGAACGAGGCGATCGATTCCGCTCGGCACGACATCTGGATATCGGCCGGCGCCATCCAGTACTTCGAGGACGCCCACCCGGCAGACCTGCTGCGGCGCAGCGAAAGTCGGCCCGCGCATGTGCTGCTGAACAAGCTGCCGCTGCATGACGGCGAAGATTTCGTCACGGCGCAGAACCTGGGGCAGGGCGCGTTCTCGCCTTTTCACGTCTACAACAGGGCGCGCTTCATCGAGTCCATCGAGGCGCTGGGCTACACGCTCTGGGACGCGTGGGACGTTCACGAGCTGTCGTTGCACATCCCGGGGCACCCCGAACGCTCGTTCGGCGCGTATTCGGGCCTCTACTTCGTCGACACGAAGCAGGCCACGCCAGACAGAAAAGCCCGCCCGGTTTCCCGGGCGGGCTTGCTGTAGTTGGTGGTCGGAACGGCGGGATTCGAACTCGCGACCCTCTGCTCCCAAAGCAGATGCGCTACCAGGCTGCGCTACGTTCCGACAAGCCCTGCATTGTAGCCGCAGCGCCGTGCCGATTTTTTTGGGGCCTCAGCGCCGCTCGTACTGCGTCTTGCCGAAAAGAACCTCGCGCGACTTGTCGTCCGTGATGGGCTTGCGCAGTTCGGCCAGCACCTTCACGCCGCGCTCGACCGCCGGGCGCTGCGCAATGCCGTCGAACCATTTCTTCAGGTGCGGATAGTCCTCCAGCACGATGCCCTGGTTCTGCCAGCTGCGCAGCCACGGGAAGATGGCGATGTCGGCGATGGTGTAGTCGTTGCCGGCGATGAAGCGATGCCTGGCCAGCTGCCTGTCGATCACGCCGTACAGGCGCCTGGCCTCGTTGGTGTAGCGGTCGACGGCGTAGGGAATCTTCTCCGGCGCATACATGCGAAAGTGGTGCGCCTGGCCCAGCATGGGGCCGACCCCGCCCATCTGGAACATGAGCCACTGCAGCACCTCGTAGCGCTCGCGGTCGCCCTCGGGCAGGAGCTTGCCCGTCTTGCCGGCCAGGTAGACCAGGATGGCACCCGACTCGAACAGCGAGATCGGCTCCCCGTCGGGCCCCTGCGGGTCGACGATGGCCGGGATCTTGTTGTTGGGACTGATGGCCAGGAACTCGGGCGCGAACTGGTCGCCCTTGCCGATGTTCACCGGGTGCACGCGGTAGGGCAGGCCGCATTCCTCCAGCATGATGTGAACCTTGTGGCCGTTGGGCGTGGGCCAGGAATAGACGTCGATGGTCTTGGGGTCGGACATGAGTCGTTGCTTCCACCAAAGGTTGATGTTGTCGGGCTGGGCAGCATAGCCACGGGTGCCAAGACCCTGGCGCCACCGGCCCAATCGAGATGCGCTACGCGTGTACTAGGCGGTGGCGTGCGTTCCGGCCAGGCGCTGGTGAATGGAAGCCACGGCCGCCGCGCCTTCGCCGATGGCACCGCCCACGCGCTTGACCGAACCCGAACGCACATCGCCCACGGCGAACACGCCGGGCACGCTGGTCTCCAGCGTGGTGGGCGTGTGCAGGGTGGGCGCTGCAGCGGCGGCGATGCCGGTCAGCACGAAGCCGTGCGAATCCACCGCCACGCCGCAGCCGGCCAGCCACTGCGTCTCGGGCTCTGCGCCGACGAACAGGAAGATGTTGTGCGCGTTGCAGTCGTGCTCCGCCGCCAGCTGGCGGTTGAACCAGGTGGCGCCCTCCAGCCCGCTCGCGGGCTCGCCGTGCAGCCGCACCAGTTCGGTGTGCGGATGCAGCTCGATGTTGGACGTGGCGTCGATCCGGTCGATGAGGTAGCGCGACATGCTGGCCGCGAGCGAGGGCCCGCGCACCAGCACGTTGACCTTGGCGGCGTGCTGCGAAAGAAACACGGCCGCCTGCCCGGCCGAATTGCCGCCGCCCACCAGCGCGATTTCCTGGTTGGCACAGAAGCGCGCCTCCAGCGCCGAGGCCCAGAACCAGATGCCTCTTCCCTCGAACTCGGGCAGGCGCGGCACGGCCGGGCGCTTGTAGCGCGCGCCGGTGGCGATCACCACGGTGCGCGAACGCAGCTGGCGGCCGTCCGACAGCGTGACCGTCAGCGGGCCGCCGTCGTGCGCGGCCCCGCAGTCCAGGCAGGTCACTTCGGCCGGGATGAGCATCTCGGCGCCGAACTTCTGCGCCTGCACGAAGGCCCGGCCGGCCAGCGCGCCGCCGGAAATTCCGGTGGGAAAGCCCAGGTAGTTCTCGATGCGGGCGCTGGCGCCGGCCTGGCCGCCGAAGTAGCGGCAGTCCACCACGATCACGCGCAGCCCCTCGGACGCGGCATACACCGCGGTCGACAGGCCCGCCGGCCCGGCGCCCACCACCAGCACGTCGAACAGGTCGTCGCGTGCGCCGCTGTCGAGCATGCCCAGGCAGCGCGCCAGCGCGTCTTCGGACGGGTTGATGAGCACCGAGCCGTTGGGGCACACCGCCAGCACCTGGCACTGGCCGTACTGCTCCAGCAGCGCGGCGGCGTCGGCGTCGGTGTGCGCGTCGACCAGGTGGTAGGGGTGGCCGTTGCGGCTGAGGAAGGTCTGCAGCCGCAGGATGTCGGCGTGCCCCGGCGGGCCGATCAGCACCGGGCCGCTGGCGCCGGATTCGATCAGCGCAACGCGCCGCAGGATGAGCGCGCGCACCACCCGTTCGCCCAGGTCGGCCTCGGCGATGATCATGGCGCGCAGCTGCTCGGGCTGAATCAGGAGCACTTCGACGTCTTCGTCGGCGTGGCCGTCGACCAGGGCAGGGCGGCCCGAAAGCTGGCCCACCTCGGCCATGAACTGCCCCGGCCCCTGCTGCACGATGGGCACCACGTGGCCCAGCCCGTCGCGCTGCGTGATGGACACCTGGCCCGACAGCACCACGAACATGCCGGGCCCCGGTTCGCCCGCGGTGAACAGGCACTCGCCGCGCGCATAGCGGCGCGTGCTGCCGAAGCGGCGGATGCGGTCCACCTCCTGCGGCGTGAGCGCCGGAAACATCTGGTGGCGGCGCTTTTCCATGTCGATCGGCTCTTGGGCCATGGGGCTCTCCAACGGGTGCGGGTGCAGCAAACAAGGAAGTGCGCATTAAACGCCCAACCCGCCCATCCGCGCTCGTCATGCAATTGCCACGCCATTGACATGCGGGGTACATGTCCGACCGCGAGACTGCGGCCTCAACATGAGAGACCTCTTGCTGAATGCGCCCGATGCCATCCTTCTCCCGCCCCGGCGGCCCCAGGTCCAGCCCGAAGCCGGTGCGGCCGGCATCGAAGTGAGCTGGGCCCGCCACCAGGACGAAGTACGCGCTGCGCAGCGCCTGCGTTTCGAAGTCTTTGCCGGCGAGATGGGTGCACGCCTTTGCACGCCGCTGCCCGGCCACGACGTGGACCTGTTCGACGACTTCTGCGAGCACCTGCTGGTGCGCGACGAGGCCACGCGCGAGGTCATCGGCACCTACCGCGTGCTGACGCCGGCCCAGGCGCGCCGCGTGGGCAGTACCTACAGCGACACCGAGTTCGACCTGACCCGCCTGCGCGACCTGCGCGAGCGCATGGTCGAGCTGGGCCGCAGCTGCGTGCATCCGGCGCATCGTCACGGCGGTGTCATATTGGCGCTCTGGGGTGCCCTGGCCGGCTTCATGCAGCGCAACCGGCTGGACACCATGATCGGCTGCGCCAGCATTCCCATGTGGCACCAGGGTGTGACCAGCGGCGATGCTGCCGCCAGCATCTGGCGCCAACTGTCGGCAACGCACATGGCACCCATCCGCTATCACGTGCAGCCGCGCCTGCCGTTGCCGGTGGATCGCCTGGACGGCAGCCTCCGCGTCGAGCCGCCTGCGCTGATCCGCGGCTACCTGCGCCTGGGTGCCAAGGTGCTGGGCGCGCCGGCCTGGGATCCGGACTTCAATACCGCCGACCTGCCCCTGCTCATGCGTCTTGAAGACTTGCCCTTGCGCTACAGGCGACACTTTCTGGGCGACTAGAAGCGTCACAATGGACATGCATTAGTCACGGAACTGTCATATTGAGCCGGGAAACTGTCATGTCCATGCTGCCTGGGGCCCAAGAGAGGCTCCAAGTTCCAGAATCCATGCTCATGCTCACCGACTCTTCGATCGGGCCGGCCATTGCAGCCGAGCCCGCATCTGTGCTCCTGGACCGGGATCACAGCATCCTTGCCTTCAACGAACGCGTGCTCGACTGGGCGCAGCGGCCCGACGTGCCGCTGGCCGAGCGCCTTCGCTACCTGTGCATCGTGTCCTCGAACCTCGACGAGTTCTTCGAGGTGCGGGCCGCACCCCACCTGATCGCCTTCGGCGCGGGTGACCAGAAGGGCAACTACAGCGTCGAATCCTTCGAGCGGCTTTCCGCCGCGGTGCACGACCTGGTCGGGCGCCAGTACACGCTCTACAACAATGCGCTGATGCCCGCCTTCGGCGCCGAAGGCATCCAGATCATCTCGCACGGCGACCGCAACCCGGCCCAGCGCAGATGGGTGCACGACTACTTCGAGCGCGAGGTGCGGCCGCTGTTGATACCGGTGGGCCTCGATCCGGCGCATCCGTTCCCGTCGGTGGCCAACAAGTCGCTCAACTTCATCGTGCGCCTGGGCGGGGTCGACGCCTTCGGGCGCGACAACCCGATTGCCATCGTCAAGCTGCCGCGCGTGGTGCCGCGCATCGTGCGGCTGCCGGCCAAGGTCTCGGGCGGCAAGACGCTGTTCGTGGCGCTTTCGTCCATCGTGCGGGCGCACCTGCAGAGCATGTTCCCGGGGCGCGAGGTGGGCGAGTTCTCGCAGTTCCGCGTCACGCGCCACTCC
>JAFECZ010000929.1 GCA_018241905.1 Pseudomonadota bacterium | reverse complement strand
AGTGGATGGCAAGGGCCTGTCGAGCTATCCGCGCCCGAAGCTGATGCCCAACTTCTGGCAGTTCCCCACGGTGTCGATGGGCCTGGGCCCGCTAATGGCCATCTACCAGGCGCGCTTCCTGAAGTACCTGCATGCCCGCGGCATTGCCGACACCTCCAACCGCAAGGTGTGGGTGTTCTGCGGCGACGGTGAAATGGACGAGCCCGAATCGCTGGGCGCCATCAGCCTGGCTGCGCGCGAGAACCTCGACAACCTGATCTTCGTCATCAACTGCAACCTGCAGCGCCTTGACGGTCCGGTGCGCGGCAACGGCAAGATCATCCAGGAACTGGAAGGCGAATTCCGCGGCGCCAACTGGAACGTCATCAAGCTGATCTGGGGCAAGGGCTGGGACGCGCTGCTGGCCAAGGACCACGACGGCGCCTTGCGCAAGCTGATGATGGACGTCAACGACGGCGACTACCAGGCCATGAAGGCCAACGACGGCGCCTACGTGCGCAAGCACTTCTTCGGCCGCGACCCGCGCACCGCCAAGATGGTCGAGCACATGACGGACCAGGAGATCTGGGACCTGCGCCGCGGCGGCCATGACTCGCAGAAGGTGTACGCCGCCTTCCATGCCGCGCAGAACCACCAGGGCCAGCCCACGGTGCTGCTGGTCAAGACGGTCAAGGGCTTCGGCATGGGCAAGATCGGCGAGGGCAAGAACACGGTGCACCAGACCAAGAAGCTGGGCGACGAGGACATCAAGGCCTTCCGCGACCGCTTCAACATTCCAATCCCCGACAGCCAGATCGCCGACCTGCCGTTCTACAAGCCGGCCGACGACACGCCGGAAATGAAGTACCTGCACGAGCGCCGCAAGGCACTGGGCGGCTACCTGCCGCACCGCCGTGCCAAGGCCGACGAGAGCTTTACCGTTCCTTCGCTGGAAACCTTCAAGTCGGTGCTCGAGCCCACGGCCGAAGGCCGCGAGATCTCCACCACCCAGGCCTACGTGCGCTTCCTGACGCAGCTGCTGCGCGACCAGGCGCTGGGCCCGCGCATCGTGCCGATCCTGGTGGACGAGGCGCGTACCTTC
>JAFECZ010000928.1 GCA_018241905.1 Pseudomonadota bacterium | reverse complement strand
ATAAGGCCGCCGATCCCTATGGCGGCAACGCCGGCGCCAGCGCCGCCCCGGCGGCAGGTGCCGCGGGCGCCGCAGCAGCGGCGGGGGCTGCGGCGGCCCCGGCGGCTGCCAATCCAGCCGTGGGCGCGGCCCTGGGGGCGGCGGCGGGCAACCCCCTGTCGGGCCTGATCCGCGTCTTCCCGGTGGAGCGGCTGAACGCCCTGGTGGTGGTCACGCCGCGCGCCCACCTGCTGCCCCAGGTGGAAAGCTGGATCCGCCGCCTGGACCGCCCCACCGACACGATCGAGCCCCATCTCTTCGTCTACCCGGTGCAGAACGGCTCCGCAGTGCACCTGGCGGAAATGCTCAACGGCCTGTTCGGGGGCGGCGCGGCCGCCGCAGCAGCCAGGCCGGGCGTGGCCGCCGGCAGCGCGCCCACGCAGTTCGCCGCCGCCACGCCGGGGCAGGGCACGCTGCCGGGCATGGGCACATCGACACTGGCCACCGGCACGGCCCAGGCCGGTACTGCCACCATGGGCAGCACGGGCATGTACGGCGCCAACACCGCCCTCAGGCCCGGCGGCGCCACCGCCACTCAGGCGCCGCTGTCCTCGGTGGCGCAGCTCGAGGGCAATGTGCGCGTGGTGGCCGACGACAAGCGCAACGCCCTGCTGATCCGCGCGCCGCGCGCCGAGTACCGCCGCATAGAGCAGGCCCTGCGCGAGCTCGACAAGGCGCCCACCCAGGTGCTCATCGAGGCCAGCATCGTCGAGGTCAGCCTTACCGGCAACCTCAAGTACGGCGTCGAATGGTTCATACAGAACAGCATGAGCAACGGCCGCACCGGCAATGCCCTGCTCAACATGAACGCCTCGGGCAACATCGGCGCGCAGCAGCCGGGCTTCTCCTACACCATATTGAACAAGGCCGGCGCCGTGCGTGCCACGCTCAATGCCCTGGCCGCGAATTCGCAGCTGCGCGTGCTCTCCAACCCCTCGGTGCTGGTGCTGGACAACCACAGCGCCACCATCCTCGTGGGCAAGCAGCAGCCCATCAAGCAGTCCACCACCGTCACCACGGGCAACCTGGTGACCGAATCCATCGT
>JAFECZ010000927.1 GCA_018241905.1 Pseudomonadota bacterium | reverse complement strand
CTACCTGCAGGCCATCGCGCGAGCGCGAGAAGCTTGGAGCACATTGGCCAAGCAGCAAACCTAGGCCAGTCCCGCGCCGCGGAACCGGTTTTGCCGGGCCCCAGGATGGGGTCGGCCCTTAGGGGGTGGCGAACTACACGCAGCGAAGCGAAGTGAAAAGCCGGGGGGCCTCAGCTCCCTGCGACCTTCATCCGGTTGATGAGAATCGAGCCGGTGGTCTTGGCGCCGAAGGTGTAGGCGTCGGCCCCCACCGCCTCGATGCCCAGCAGCATGTCCTTGAGGTTGCCGGCAATGGTGATCTCCTGCACCGGGAAGGCAATGCGGCCCTTTTCCACCCAGAAGCCGCTGCAGCCGCGCGAGTAGTCGCCGGTCACGTAGTTCACGCCCTGCCCCATCAGCTCGATGACGAACAGGCCGGTGCCCAGCTTTTGCAGCATTGCGTCCAGGTCGTCTTCGGGCCGCGTCTTCGATGAGCGCAGCACGAGGTTGTGCGAGCCGCCGGCATTGCCGGTGGTCTTCATGCCCAGCTTGCGGGCCGAGTAGGTCGAGAGGAAATAACCCTCCAGCCGCCCGGCCTCGACGATCTTGCGCGCCTTGGTGACCACGCCCTCGTCGTCGAACGGCGCACTGCCCTTTCCTTTTCGCACGTGCGGGTCTTCGTCGACGCTGAGATCGTCGGCCAGCACCTTCTTGCCCAGTGAATCGAGCAAGAAGCTGCTCTTGCGGTACAGCGCGCCGCCGCTGGTGGCCTGCACCAGCGAGCCCAGCAGGCCGGCCGCCAGGGGCGACTCGAACAGCACCGGGCATTCGGTGGTCTTGATCTTGCGCGACTTCAGCCGGCTCAGTGCCCGCTCGGCGGCATAGCGGCCCACGGCCTGGGGGCTGGCCAGTTCGTCGGCCGAGCGCATGGAGCTGTACCAGGCGTCGCGCTGCATGTCGTTGCCCTTGCCGGCAATGGGCGCCACCGAGATCGAATGGCGCGAGCTGGCATAGCCGCCGCGAAAGCCGTGCGTGTGCGCACTGAAGAAATGGCTTTGCTGGGCAGAAACGCCGGCGCCTTCGCTGTTGGTGATGCGCTTGTCGGTGGACAG
>JAFECZ010000926.1 GCA_018241905.1 Pseudomonadota bacterium | reverse complement strand
TGCCCGATGTGATGAAGGACTTCTGGCCATTGAGTACCCATTCATCGCCTTGGCGCACGGCCGTGGTGTCCAACGAGCGGATGTCGCTGCCATGGTTGCGTTCGGTGAGTGCGTATGCGGCTGCGAGGCCATGCGCGAATTGGGGTAGGTAGCGTTGCCGCAGAGATTCCGACCCGGATCTGAAAATGGCGTTCTGCGCCTGAAAATTGGAGTTCAGGGAGATGCCTACCGAAGCGCTGCCTGCGCCCACTTCCTCGAAGAAGGAGACGACGCGCCGAAACGTGCAGCCGGCACCGCCATAGTTCGTTGGAACGATCAGCGCGTTCAGTCCATTCTCGGCCGCCAGTCTGACGAGGTCTGCTGGATAGCGGTCCTCGCGATCAATCTCCGCCGCCACTGGCTTCACATGCGCGCGGGTGAACTCGCGAAATCCTTCCACCACGGCTTCATCTTCGAATGCTTTCCAAAACCCCATCTGTGTCTCCTGTCAGCCGCGCCGAACTGGAGTACCGGGCATATCTACCGTCAAGAACTCCGACCCAGGCTGCGCGCTTGATTGCGAGTTTGCAGATGAACCTTGCGCATATCAAACGAATCTTTATCAGGTCGAGCATGAATGCCATTCAGCATTCACAGACAAGACCGCAGACGTTCGGGGCTGTCATCCCAGCAATCGCAGAAGCTGCATGACAGCGGCAGTGCCGGCCACCATTGACCCTGAATCCCGCTGGGAGCGACGACTACCCGGTCCCAGGAAGCACGTGGGAGACCTTCAAGGCAATGCGCGACGCTGATGGGTGGGACAAGGCGGTCGACTGCCAATCAAACTGCGCAACCGGTGGTCCCTCGCCGGTGCGGTTTCCTAGTCAGGAGGCAGCAGGAGCAGCCGCCAGCAATGCTGCCGCCGTTGGATTTGCAGGCTCAGTGATCAGCCTCTAATTCACCGAACAGATCCTTGATCACGCCACGAAACCAGCGATGTCCCGAGTCGTGCTCGTTCCTCGGGTGCCAGATGGCATCAATGGACAGGAAGAAATTCTCCAGCGGCAGCGGCGTGCTCACAAACCTGTCCTGGAATTGCGATCGACGTGTCC
>JAFECZ010000925.1 GCA_018241905.1 Pseudomonadota bacterium | reverse complement strand
GACATCCACAAGTCCTTCGGCGGCATCAAGGCGGTCGACGGCGTTTCCGTCAACCTGCATCCCGGCGAAGTGGTGGCGCTGCTGGGCCACAACGGCGCGGGCAAGTCCACGCTGATGAAGATGCTGGCCGGCGCCTACCCCATCGATTCGGGCGACACCATCATCGCGGGCGAGAAGGTGCAGATCCGCACGCCGTCGGAGGCGCAGGCCCAGGGCATCGAGACCATCTACCAGACGCTCGCGCTGGCCGACAACCTCGACTCGGTGGCCAACCTCTTCCTCGGCCGCGAGAAGATGACGCCCTGGCGCACGCTGGACGACCACTTCATGGAAGTGCAGGCGCGCAAGGTCTTCCAGCGCCTGAACAAGAACTTCACCAACATCCGCGTGCCGGTGCGGCGCCTGTCGGGCGGCCAGCGGCAGGTGGTGGCCATTTCGCGCGCGCTGTACTTCAACGCCCGCATCCTGATCATGGACGAGCCCTGCGCCGCGCTGGGCCCCGAAGAGACGGCGATGGTGGGCGACCTGGTGCGCCAGCTCAAGGCAGACGGCGTGGGCATCTTCCTCATCACGCACGACATGCCCGATGTGTTCGGCCTGTCGGACCGCCTCGCGGTGATGAAGAACGGCAGGCTGGTGGGCACCTACCGAACCGCCGACGTGACCGAGGACGAAGTGCTCGGAATGATCATTGCCGGCAAGCGGCCCGAGGGCAAGGCGCAGACCGTGCGCGACGAATGAAGACCACCGGCGACCAGCAGCTCCTGAAGCGCATCAACCGCAGCGTGCTGCTGCGCCTGCTGCGCGCGCAGCCCGGGCTTTCTCGTGCGCGGCTGGCGCAGGAAAGCGGCCTGACCAAATCCACGGTGAGCCTGCTGGTGCGCGAGCTGATCGACGACGGCTGGCTGTCGGAAAGCGATGCCACCACGCCCGGCGACGGCATGGGGCGGCCCTCCACGCCGCTGGTCATCAACGTCGGCATGCGCGCGCTCATCGGCGTGGAGATCGCGGTGCAGGTGGTGCGCGTGGCAGCGGTGTCGCTGCGTGGCGAAGTGCTCAGCTCGGCCATCGAGCCGCTGGCCTCGAAGGCGCCC
>JAFECZ010000924.1 GCA_018241905.1 Pseudomonadota bacterium | reverse complement strand
GCCCGCCACGAAGCCGCTGCGCAGCCCCGGCACGTTGCTGCGCTTGGAAAGCGAGGTGAGCGCGATCAGGTTCTTGAAGTCGCTGCGCCCCAGCCGCGCGGCGGCTTCCAGCCCGCCCAGGGGCGGCTCGTCGCGGAAGTAGATCTCGCTGTAGCACTCGTCCGAGGCGATGACGAAGCCGTGCTTGTCCGACAGGGCAAAGAGCTTGCGCCACTCGTCCAGCGGCATCACGGCGCCGGTGGGATTGCCGGGCGAGCAGACGAACACCAGTTGGGTGCGGGCCCAGACCTCGGGCGGCACGCTGTCCCAGTCCACCGCGAAGTTGCGGGCCGGCACGCTGGGCACGTAGTACGGCTCGGCCCCGGCCAGCAGGGCAGCGCCCTCGTAGATCTGATAGAACGGGTTGGGCGAGAGCACCACCGGGGCCGGCTGCACGCTGGCATCGATCACCGTCTGGGCCAGGGCAAAGAGCGCCTCGCGCGATCCGTTCACGGGCAGCACCTGGGTGGCCGGGTCCAGTTCGAGCCGGTAGCGCGTCTTCAGCCAGTGGGTGAAGGACTGGCGCAGCTTGAGGTCGCCGGCCGTGGCCGGGTAGACGGCCAGCGCCCCCAGGCCGGCCATCAGGGCGTCCTTGATGAAGCCGGGGGTGGCGTGGCGGGGTTCGCCGATGCCCAGGCTGATGGGGGAATAGGCCGCATCGGGCGTGACGCCGGCAAAGAGTTGCCGCAGCCGCTCGAAGGGGTAGGGCTGGAGCTTGGCAAGCAGGGGGTTCATGGGGCGATTATCGGATGCAGTGATTGGTCGATTCGATGCCAACAACCTGCCGCGAGCAGTTCTGCCAGGCGAGCGGCCCGCCCGGCCTCAGGGGCTTTGCGAACTCAGAGCTTCTTGACCAGCACCTGGCTCTTGCGGTCCCAGTTGTACTTGCGCTTGCGCGCGTCGGGCAGCCAGTCCGGGTCCACCATCTGGAAGCCGCGCTTGATGAACCAGTGCATGGTGCGCGTGGTGAGCACGAAGATGCTCTCCAGCCCCATCGCCTTGGCGCGCTGCTCGACGCGCTTGAGGATGCGCTCGCCGTCGCCCTGGCCCTGCACGT
>JAFECZ010000923.1 GCA_018241905.1 Pseudomonadota bacterium | reverse complement strand
CCTGCTCGATAAGTAGGACACGTTCCGTTCGGGTGCGACCCGGAGCTTCGTTGGGCGCGTCGATTTTCAGCCAACGGGAGTTCAAGACCTTGACTTCGGTGCGAACCCAGACGCCATCCTTGTTGCGTAAGCGGCGATCGTCATGCACAAATGGCCGGAGCTTTTCGACCACGTCGGCGAACTGACCTTTGACCAGAAATCCCCAATAGAAATAGTCCCCCATATCGCCAAGGTTCGAGTACTCATCGAAATAGGCCAGCAGAGGCGTCCCGGCGACACTTGATGAGTCGTTGAATTGCACTTGGTTGGCGCCTTCGGTGTTTCGATCAGGCACGTTGAACCAACTGATGTCCCCGCGCGACTTTATTGGAGCGATCTTCGACCACGCATCGGCATCCCGATTCAGATTCCTGAAAAAGCCGGCATCGCAGACCGTGAAGTCGCGAAACATGTCGTCGAACGGCGTTTGTGCACTGGCTGTGCCAGCGCTGAGTGCGCATGCAGATGCAAGCAGCATTGAAAAGAACTTCGGTTTCATATGGAATTGACGTGTGACAGGGGTGTCAATTCTTGAAGAACTTGTGGCCATGCCGAAGGCAATAGCTCACGTTCTGCCGAGCGTGCGCGTTTGCCTCATCTCCCCGTGATATTTGACCCGAAGGCATCGCTACGAGCAGCATGAAGAGGTGATGCAATCCACGCCAATGCGTGGCGCTGCGATGCCTGATGGGTGCGGTACGCTATTCCGCGTGCTCGCGCCCGATCTCCGGCCAGCGCCGCCGCAGCCACCACCAGGCCAGCAGGCCGACCGAAAGCATGCCGAACGAGGTGATCGCCAGCAGCACCGTCGAATGCATCACCAGCGGCGCCACCGCACCGGCCACCACGCCATTGGCCACCGCGCCGATCACGGCCTGCAGTGACGAGGCCATGCCGCGCCGCTCGGGGTGCAGGTCCAGCACAAGCAGGGTGACCACCGGCACCATCAGCGCCCAGCCGTAGGCGAACACGCCCAGCGGCCACAGCGCCCAGCTCACGTGCGGCGTGAACAGCAGGTTGGCTGTCACGTTGACGATGGAGGTCAGCAGCATGATGA
>JAFECZ010000922.1 GCA_018241905.1 Pseudomonadota bacterium | reverse complement strand
CCTTCCTTGAGCACGCCTTCACCACCACCGACTGGCGCATCGAGGTCGCGTTCAATGCGGACGGCAGCTGGAGCTACCAGCAGGACACGGTGCTGCAGATCCGCGGCCAGGCCGAGCCCTTCCACCACACCGACCGCAACACGCTGACCAAGGTGGGCGAGCCTTCGCCCAACCCGCTGGCCCTGGCCTGAGGCAGCGCCAGTCAGGGTGGTGCGATGCGAGGCCGCAAGCCCCACCACTGCGTCTACGTCGCCCTGCTGGACGACCGCGTGTGGAACCACGCGCGCTTTCGCCGCGCCAACCCCGGCTGGCAACTGGGCCGGCCCTTCGTGTACGTGGGCATGACGGGCCTTGACCCCGATGTGCGCTTCGACAAGCACAAGGCCGGCATCCAGGCCAACGGCTACGTCAGGGACTACGGGCTGCGGCTGCTGCCCGAGCTGTACGAGCGCTACAACCCCATGAGCTACGAGCAGGCGCGGGACATGGAAGTGGAGCTGGGCATCGCGCTGCGCGCCCGGGGCTACGGGGTCTGGCAGGGCTAGCACCGGAGCGCAGCGGCAGCGCTACAGTGGCCCGCATGCAAAAGCACCTCTCCAGCACCACGGGTCCGCAGCGGCTGGCCTACGGCGGTGCCGTCGGCGTCGTGGTGGGCCTGCTGCCCTGGCCGCTTCTCAACGGCATGGCGCGCGGCGTCCTGGGTTGGACGGTCGGCGTCGCACTCTACCTGGCGCTGGCCTGGTGGCTGGCCCACACCTTCGACGCCAGGCGCACGCGCGAGCGCGCCCAGTCGCTGGACCAGCCGAACCTGGTGCTGCTGGTGGTGATGCTCACTGCCGTGCTGTTCAGCGTGGTGGCCATCGCGATGCTGTTGCAGCAGGTGAAAGACCTCTCGGGCATCGAGCGCGGGCTGCACGTCGTGCTGGCGCTGGCGGCCCTGGCGATGTCCTGGCTGATGATCCACACCATCTACGCCTTCCACTACGCGCACTACTACTACCTGATGCAAAAGGGCCGCAAGAGCGGCGAGCATGGCCTGGACTTTCCGGGAACCGCACCGCCCGACTACTCGGACTTCATCTACTACGCCTACGTGAT
>JAFECZ010000921.1 GCA_018241905.1 Pseudomonadota bacterium | reverse complement strand
GTCGAGCACCGTGGTGCTGCCGAAGCGCTTGCTCACGCCCTTGAATTCGACCATGCACGGCTTCGTCATAGGATGCGCATCCTTTTCTCGATCGTGCGCAGCAGCAGCGTGAGCGTGCCGATCATCAGGAGGTAGAGCACCGCCACGGCGGACCAGATCTCCACTGCGCGGAAGTTGGAGGCCATGATCTCCTGGCCCTGTCGCGTGAGCTCGCCCACGCCGATCACGATGAACAGCGAGGTGTCCTTCAGGCTCACGATGAACTGGTTGCCCAGCGGCGGCGTCATGCGCCGGAAGGCCACCGGCCCCACCACGAAGGCGAGCACGCGCCAGGTCGGCAGGCCCAGCGCCAGCCCCGCCTCGCGCAGGCCGCGCGGCACCGAGAGAAAAGAGCCGCGCACCACTTCGGCAATGTAGGCGCCCGAGTTCACCACGATGGCCGTGATGGCGGCCGCCATGGCATTGACGCGGATGCCCAGCAGCACCGGCAGAGTAGATGAACATCACCTGCACCACGATGGGCGTGCCGCGCACGAACTCGACGTAGACGAAGGCGATGGTGGCCAGCAGGCGGTTGCCGTAGGCGCGCATGAGGCCGAACAGCAGCCCCACGAGCATGCCGCCGGCCAGGCCCGCGGCGGCGATCAGCAGCGTGAGCCTGGCGCCCTGCAGCAGGGCCGGCATGGCGCCGGCAATGACGGACCAGTCGAAATCCATGGGATTGCTTCGAAGGGCCGGGTGCTCAGGGCTTGGGCGGATCGGTGTCGAACCACTTGCGGTAGATGGCCGCGTAGCGCCCGTCGGCCTTGATGCGGGCCAGCGACTCGTTCACCTTGGGCACCAGCGCGCTGCCCTTGGGAAAGCCGATGCCGTACTGGTGCGCCATCTGCTGCTCGCCCACCGCCTTGGCCTTGCCCTTGCCGGCGGTGGCGATGTAGTACAGCACGTTGGGCGTGTCGTGCATGGCGGCGTCCACCCGGCCGGTCATCAGCTCCAGGTAGGCGTTGTCGATGTTGGGGAACAGGCGCAGCTCGGTGCCCGGCAGGTTGGCCTTGGCCCAGTCGGCCGCCGATGTGCCGGTCTTCACCGCCAGCGTCTTG
>JAFECZ010000920.1 GCA_018241905.1 Pseudomonadota bacterium | reverse complement strand
CACCGAGATGCTGCACGTCTTCATCTCCAACCGGCCCGATGACATCCGCTACGGCACCACCGGCAAGCCGGTGCCCGGCTACGAGATCGAACTGCGCGGCGAAGACGGCCGGCCCGTGGCCGATGGCGAGGTGGGCGACCTGTACATCAAGGGCCCGAGCACGGCCGTCATGTACTGGGCCAACCCCGAGAAGACCGCCGACACCTTCAAGAACGGCTGGGCCAAGAGCGGCGACAAGTACTCGCGCGACGCGGACGGCTACTACACCTACGCCGGGCGCAGCGACGACATGCTCAAGGTCAGCGGCATCTACGTCTCGCCCTTCGAGGTGGAGGCCACGCTGATGCAGCACCCGGCAGTGCTGGAAGCCGCCGTGATCGGCAAGCAGGACGCTGACGGCCTGACCAAGACCAAGGCCTTCGTCGTTCGCAAGGGCGACAAGCCGGTGAGCGACGAGGAGCTCAAGGCTTTCGTGAAGGAGCGCCTGGCGCCCTACAAGTACCCGCGCTTCATCGAGTTCGTGGACGAGCTGCCCAAGACCGCCACCGGCAAGATCCAGCGCTTTCGCCTGCGCGAGCTGGAGCAGAACCGGTGAGCGCGGCCGCCCCCGAGTTCGCCGGCATCGACTGGCGCGGCCGGCCCGTGCGCATCGAATACCAGCGCATCGCGTCCGAGCGAACCAATGCGCCGCTGGTGATCTTCTTGCACGAGGGCCTGGGTTCCGTGTCGATGTGGAAGGACTTTCCGCTGCAGCTGTGCGAGCGCGGGGGCTTTCGCGGCATCGTGTTCTCGCGCCCGGGCTACGGACAGTCCACGCCGCGTGGCGAGGACGAGGTGTGGGACGTGGACTTCATGCACCGCCAGGCGCACGAGGTGCTGCCGGCCTTCTTCGAAGCGATCGGCCTTTCGCACGAGAAGCCCTGGCTCTTCGGCCACAGCGACGGCGGTTCCATCTCGCTGCTGTACGCATCGCGCTTTGCGGACCGCGTCGCGGGCCTGGTCCTGCTGGCGCCGCACATCTTCGTGGAGGACGTGACCGTGGCCAACATCGAGATCGCACGCAAGACCTATCTCGAGACCGACATGCCCAAGCGCCTGGGCC
>JAFECZ010000091.1 GCA_018241905.1 Pseudomonadota bacterium | reverse complement strand
GGGTGGCGTCGGCGGCCGAAAGCTCGCCATAGTCGGGTGCGGGAGACAGTGCCTCAGCCAATGCGGACTGGCCTGTCGCATACGCGCTGCTTCGCCCGACTCCAGACCCGCACCTGCGCTGGCCATGAAGGCCTTGATCGCCTGGTACAGGCCAGAGGCGGACCAGGGAGCGGGTTGTTCTTGCCCGGTTTCGAAGCGCGCCAGGATCGCGATGCCCCGGTTTTCCACCGCATCGACTTGCGGCGCCAAGCCGTGGCGTGCGAGCTCCTCGCTCAATTCGTCGACCAACGCGGGCGGCACGGGGACTTGTCGAGTTCGATCGCCTTTGCCCACCACGATTCGTCGCGCTGACTAGCGGAATTAGTCGTCCTCAACAGCTGCGCGGCCTGGCCGCGGCGCCGGGGGCCCAGGCGGCGCCGGCATCGTCGCACGAAGCGCCGTCGGCAGACCCAGCCGCCGTGCCGGCCCCCATCGTCGGCACCGTCCAAGCCTGGATGGTGGAAGACGGCGCGCAGGTGGCCGAAGGCGAACTCATCGCCGTGATGGAGGCGATGAAGATGGAGATGCAGGTGCTGGCACATCGCACCGGCTGCATTCGCGTGAAGGCGGCCGCCGGCGCCTATGTGGCCGCTGCGAGCGAACTCGCCCGCATCGAGTAGCTCCGCAGGCAGTTGCGAAGTGCCTTCCGCCCAAGTCTCTGGACCTGCGCGACCGCAACACCTGGCCAGCCATCATATGGGCCAGCCCCGATTCGCCAGTGCGGGCACACGGTGCTTGAAGACACGCCCCATGTGGGCGTAGAGTTCGCACGGGATCTTCCGGTGCGGCTTCTCACGTAGGCTATTGCGGCCTCTCGCAGGCAAAACGCAGCACGAGCGGGAGGTCCTAGCCCGACGGCGGTTCTCGCCGCCGGGCTCTTTCGTTTCGCCGCTCGCACAGCATCGGATTGAAGAATAGCGCTCGCCCCGGCCGCACGCTCGCGCGTGTTCCACATCCTCAAGAGGCTTCATGCTCGACGGTGATGGCGATCCCCCGGATCTGTCCGGCCTGCTTGCTCCCAACTGGCCGAGGGTAGCGGCCCGGCATGAACCGATGCATCAATTCCGCCTCGCGACCACGCGCCAGCGCCAGGTTGGCCAACTTGACATGCCCGTACCCCCGGATCGTCAACGGCAGGGCGGCGACCTGCGCCGCCAGGCCTTGGTTCTCGGCTGACAGCTCAGCGCACAGCTCATCCAACCGGCTTTCGAACTGATCAATGAGCGCGCGTTCCAGGCGGCGCTCGGCGGTGTGGCCGAAGACGTCCAAAGCCGTGCCACGCACTCGCTTGCCGTGCGCCAACCATTTCATGACCGGCAGCAACCAGGCGCCCAGGCGGATCTTTACCGGCGCCTGCCCGTTCTTTGGCCGCGAAAGCAACGGCGGCGCCATGTAGAACTCCAACTTCAAGTTGCCTTCGAACTGCTCGGCCAGTTGCTCGCGAAAGTCATCGTTGCTATACAGGCGCGCCACCTCATACTCGTCCTTGTAGCTCATGAGCTTGGACAGACTTCGCGCCGCATTGCGCGACAGGGGCAAGCTCGGATCGCCACCCACAAGCGCCTGCTCGCGATGCGCAATCGCACGGATACGCGCCTCGAAGCGCCGAGCCCAGGCTGCGTTCTGGTAGCCGGCCAGGTGCATCCGAGCGCGCGTGATCAACGCCTCCAACGACTCATCCTGCGGCTGCGGTGCGGCGTTGCCGCGCAGCGCCTCGATCGCCACCGGATCTGCTGCCGCGAGGCGCCCCAAGGAGAAGGCCGTGAGATTGGAGGCCACGGCCACTCCATTGAGCTCGATGGCGTGCGTGAGCGCCTCCAGGCTCAAGGGGATCAGCCCACACTGCCATGCGTAACCCACGGCCAGGATGTTGGAGGCCAGGGTGTCGCCGAGAAACTCCTGCGTCAGCGACTGGGCGTCGAAGGTCTGCACCCGCTCGCGGCCCGCCGCGAAGCGCATCTTCTCCAGCAGCAAGTCGATATGCAGGTCCGCATCCGGGTTGTGCAGCGATTCGGCCACCGGAATCGGGTGCGTGTTCGCCAGGATGCGAGTGCGGCCGTGGCGCACCGCCTGCAGTGCCTCGGCCGTCGCGCCGACCACGACATCGCAGGCCAGGACTGCATCGGCCTGCTGCGTATCGATGCGCACCTGATTCAGACGTGAGGGCGTATCGGCCAGCCGCACGAAACTCAGCACGGCCCCACCCTTTTGCGCAAAACCCATGAAGTCCAGCACGCTGGCCGACTTTGCTTCAAGGTGGGCGGCCATCGCGATCACGGCGCCCACGGTGACCACGCCGGTTCCCCCGACGCCCGTCACGAGCAGGTCGTAGGGCCCCGTCCACGTATGCGCTGCGGGCTGCGGCAAGGCGGCAACGTGCCCCGCAAACGCCTCGCGTCCGGCTGCAAGCGCACCGCTCTTCTTGCGCAAGGCGCCACCCGTGACCCCCACGAAGCTGGGACAAAAGCCCTTGGCGCAGGAGTAGTCCTTGTTGCAGTTGGTCTGATCGATCCTGCGCTTTCGGCCCAAGGCGGTCTCGTGCGGGAGCACCGCCACGCAATTGCTCTGCACGCTGCAGTCCCCGCAGCCCTCGCAGACCGCCTCGTTGATGAACAGGCGCCGGTCCGGATCGACCATTGCCCCCTTCTTGCGCCGGCGGCGCTTCTCGGCAGCGCAAGTCTGCTCATAGATCAGCACCGTGACGCCGGCGATTTCGCGCAGGCGCTGCTGCACCGCGTCCAACTCGCTGCGGTCGTGAAACTCCGTGCCCTCGGGAAAGCGGCCCCGGATCGCGTCGTACTTCTCGATGGCGTCGCTGAGCACGACCACACGTTTCACACCCTCTGATTCGACCTGCCTGGCAATCGCATCGACGGAGATGACGCCGTCCACCGGCTGGCCGCCCGTCATGGCCACCGCATCGTTGAACAGGATCTTGTAGGTGATGGTGGCCCGGGCCGCCACGGCCTGCCGGATCGCCAGGTAGCCCGAGTGGTAGTAGGTGCCGTCGCCCAGGTTCTGGAAGACGTGCGGCGTGCGCGTGAACATCGCGTGGGAGATCCAGTCCACGCCCTCGCCGCCCATTTGGATCAACCCCGCCGTGCTGCGGTCCATCCAATTGGCCATGAAGTGGCAGCCGATCCCGGCGCGCGCCGTGGAGCCTTCTGGCACCCGCGTGCTGGTGTTGTGCGGGCAACCCGCGCAGAAGTACGGCAAGCGCTTGACCGCATCGGCTTCATTGGACAGAAGCTCGTGCGGCAGGAAATCGCGCACATGCTGGAAGTGGTCCCCCAGCTCCTCGTTGCCCGGAAAGTGCTCGGACAGCCAGTGCGCCACGAGCTCGATCAGACGCGAAGGCCGCAACTCGCCCAGTGCCGGCACCAGAGGGCGCCCTTCCCGGTCCAGCTTGCCCACCAGCGCAGGCCGAAGGCCTGACGGGGCGTTGTAGAAGAGGTCCCTCAGTTGGGTCTCCACCACGGCGCCCTTTTCCTCGATCACCAGGATCTCCTGCAGCCCCTGGGCGAAGTCCAGCATTCTTGTCTTTTCGAGTGGGTAGCTCAGCCCCACCTTGTAGAGGCGCACCCCGACCGCCGCCAGCACTTCAGGCGTGACTTCCAGGCGACGCAGGACCTCCATCAGGTCGAAGTGCGCCTTGCCGCAGGTGATGATGCCGACCTTGGCGCGGTCGCTGTCGATCAGACGCCGGTCGATGCTGTTCACGCGCGCGAAGGCCGCCACCGCCTCGAGCTTGTCGGCCAAGCGCGACTCGATCCGTAGCGACGGCAGATCCGGCCAACGATAGTGCAGCCCGTCCGCGGGCGCGCGATGGCCCGTCATGGCGCGCACGGTGTCGGCATCACACCAGGCGTCTACATTGGCCTGAACTTGGTCCAGATCCACCGTGCCGGCGCTTTCCACCACCTCCGATAGCGCGGCCATGCCGACCCAGGCACCCGAGTAGCGCGAGAGCTCGAAGCCGTACAGCCCGAACTCCAGGTACTCGGCCACGCAGGCGGGCTGCACGATGGGCATGCTCCAGGCCATGAAGGCATGATCGCTCTGGTGCGGCATGGAGGAGGACACGCAGCCGTGGTCGTCGCCCGCCACCACCAGCACGCCGCCATGAGGGGATGAGCCGTAGGCATTGCCATGCTTGAGCGCGTCCCCGGCGCGGTCCACACCCGGCCCCTTGCCGTACCACATTGCAAACACCCCCTCCACGATGCGCTCGGGGTCAGACTCGACCCGCTGGGTGCCCAGCACCTGCGTGGCGCCCAACTCCTCGTTGATGGCCGGCACGAACCGGATGCCCGCCTCCTCAAACTGGGGGCCCGCCTTCCAGATCGCCTGATCGACCATGCCCAGAGGCGAGCCGCGGTAGCCGCTGACAAATCCTTGGGTCTGCCAACCACGCGCGTCGTCACGCTGGCGCTGCATCAGCAGCACGCGCACCAGTGCCTGGGTGCCCGTGAGGAAGACGGCGCCCGAAGACGCCCACAGGCTGTCAGTGAGCTTGTAGCCCAGGCGCCGGATGGGAGAGGAAGCGGGAGGGGTCGCGAGCGAGGTCATTCATGAATTGTTCTTCTCGCCAAGGAGAAATATCCTCTCGTCTTCTTCAGAACTGACCCTACTTCTGAGAATATTCTTCTCGGCACATCCCATGAATGAAGATTCTGTTCCTCTGGACAACTACTCGCTGCAAATCCTGCTGGAACTGCAGCGCGACGCACGCCAAACGGTTCAGCAAATTGCCGACAAGGTGGGGCTGTCCTCGACGCCGTGCTGGCGGCGCATCAAGGAGATGGAGGCCGCGGGCGTCATCCGGGGCTACACCGTCGTGATCGACCGGGAGAAGGTGGGGCTGAATCTGGCGGCCGTGACCGAGGTGAATCTCGATCGACACCATGAGTCCAAGGTCCGCGACTTCGAACGCGTGATCGAGGCCAGCCCAGAGATCGTGCGCTGCGTGTCTGCTACGGGGCCCGCCGACTACATCCTCACCGTGCTTGTGCCCGACATCAAGCACTACGAGAGGTTCCTGCACACGACTTTGTTCGAGCAGGCCGGCGTGACGCACGTGCGCTCAGCCATAGTGCTGCGCGAAGTGAAGTCCGAGGGAAGTCTGCCGGTGGCCTTCGGGCCGAAGCAACACGCGCGCGAATAGCGCCGCGCTTGCCGACCGCTCCGACCGGTAAATCACAAATCACCGGATATTCCGATAATTCCTGATTCACCGGATATCCAGGCAATGCACAGCTGAACTCGCATGAGCGTCGTGATGGGAGACAAACGCGCCGCTCGTGCAAGCAGCCGGGCAACCCCAAGCGGACGAATCTAAAGCGCATTGCGCGATCGCCCGTCATCGCCGCTGATCTGTCCTGTGCACGCGCGCGATCCGCATTCAGTGGCCGACCTCTGAAACAGTCCGCGTGGCTTTCCAATCTGGAAACACTGATTGGAAGAATCATCACTGGTGCGCCGAACTGGGAACGTCTAAATTTCCCTCGCGATTTCGCATTCCATTCAAGAGACAAGGCTGCGTGAACCCGCAGCGCCCGCACCCCCATGGAAACACTACGCCTGTTGAGCCCTGTCCAGCTCGGCCCCTACCTTCTGCCCAACCGTATCGTCATGTCGCCGATGACCCGCAATCGGTCACCCGGCGAAGTGCCGAACGCACTGAACGCCGAGTACTACGCCCAACGCGCCAGTGCCGGCCTGATCATCTCCGAGTCGACGGCGATTTCCAGGGAGGGTCTGGGTTGGCCGAATACGCCCGGCATCTTCACGGATGAACAGATGGATGGCTGGCGTCACGTGACCGACGGCGTGCACGCGCGCGGCGCACGCATGTTCATGCAACTCTGGCATTGCGGACGCAATTCGCATCCCCTCACGCAGCCGGACGGCCAGTTGCCAATTGGCCCCTCGGCCATTCAGCCCACTGGCACGGTCCGAACGCACGAAGGTCGACTTCCGCTGCACGTCCCCCGCGAGCTTCCGGCAGCCGAGGTGCCGCGCCTCCTGGGCGACTACAAGGCAGCAGCGCAACGCGCCATGGATGCGGGCTTTGACGGCGTCGAGGTGCACGCAGGCAATGGGTATCTGCTCGATCAATTCTTGAAGGACTCGTCCAATCGGCGGCAGGATGCCTATGGCGGCGACGTCCTCAAGCGTTGCCGCCTGCTGCTCGAGGTGGTCGGTGCGGTGAGTGATGTTTGGGGCCCGCAGCGCGTGGGTGTGCGGGTGTCTCCGACGAGCCCCACCAACTACCGCCTTTCCGACTCGAATCCCCAACTGCTTCTGGACACCGTGCTGCGCGAGCTCTCCAAGTCGCGGGTCTGCTATGTCGCCGTGGTTGAGGGATCGTCGAACGCCATGCCTGCAACGCACCAGATCGACTACGCGCAGGCCCGTCACCTGTTCGATGGCCCTTACATCGCCAACAACGCCTTCACCCTCGCGTCGGCGGAATCCGCGCTATCCCAAGGACGCGCCGAACTGATCTCGTTTGGACGCCTATTCATCGCCAATCCTGACCTGGTGCAACGCTTTGCCAATGGGGCGCCGCTCAATCGGCTCAACGAAGAAACAATCTACACACCGGACCACCGCGGCTACACGGACTATCCGAGCCTAGACAAGCTGGCTGCAGCCTAGTTCGCCACTGACGCATCAGACAACGATTCCCGGAGATACGATGAAACACCGCTTCAAGGTCCTGCTTGCCCTGTGCCTGCCGCTCGCGTTGGCCCCGGGGCTATCGGCAGCCCAATCGAGCACTTATCCCACCCGACCCATCCAGTTCGTCGTCCCCTACTCGGCCGGCGGCGGTGCGGATGTCATTGCGCGGGCCGTGGCCAAGTCCCTCAGCGACTCGTTGAAGCAACCGGTGGTCGTGGACAACAAGCCGGGAGGCGCAGGACAGATCGCGGCGGCCTACGTGGCCAAGGCCGCACCCGACGGCTATACGCTTCTGCTGAATCTCGACAGCATTTACTCCATCAACCCGGCCCTCAAGGGCAAGCCCGCCGAAGAAGCATTGGCGCACCTTTCTCCGGTGGCCAACATCGTCGGCGCGCCCGTGGTCATTGCCATCGGCACCCAGGGCAACGACTCGATTCGCACGCTGCCGGATCTCATCGCGATGGCCAGGCAGAAAAAGGCGCCGTTGAGCTACGCATCGCCGGGAATGGGGACGCCGCATCAGCTCATTGCTGAATCGTTGGCCAAGGCCGCGGGGATCCAGTGGACCCACGTTCCCTACAAAGGCACGGCCAACGCCATGACAGACCTCATTGGGGGACAGGTGGATGTCTTGTTCGGCATGCCCTCGACGGTCACACCCATGGCCCAGGCCGGGAAAGTGCGCATCCTGGCCGTGACCTCTTTCGAGCCATTCCCATTGATGCCCGGCACGCCGACCGCGGCACAGACCTATGCGAAGGTGGGCATGACGACGGTGGACATGGGAATGGCCGTGCCCGCAGGAACGGCCTCGGACATCATTCGGCGACTGCATCTGGAGGTCCAGAAGTCCCTCAAGGACCCTATGGTGGCCAAGATCATCGAGCAGAACGGAATGGTCGCTCTGCCCGGCACGACGGAGAGCTACTTGCAGCGCATGCGCGTGGCTCGCGCCGAGCGTGAGCAGATGATCCGCGACGCTGGTGTAACCGGGGAATGAGCCCCGGAACAGCGGCTTGACATCCCAACGGCCGGCCGGGGCATGGGACCATCTTCTCGACAGGTGCAACACTGCACGGCGAGGACTTTCAGAGCATGGGTGCGAACGTGGTCAGTCTGTGCCATCGCGACGGCACGTCTCACGTCATTGGACGAAATGCGCTGACGGCTGCGCTCTAGGTCAGCCCCACTGGATAGCGAGTCGGAATCGGCCGTCGCGCGAACACCCGCAGCATGGGAGTCTTCAGACGAAACCAGTCAATGAACTGGAAGGTGGAGCAATCCGGAGCCAAGTCCTCCCGCGGCGCCACGAGGGCTGACGCGGCATTCGCGCTCGCCTTGCGCGCATCGATTGCTAGTCAGCCTTCATGCGCTCTGCGAGCTGATTCAGCTCCTTGGATAGCTTCGCTTCCAGTTCACTCGCCTGCTTGGCGGCAGCGATCTGCTCGAGCGACGCACCAGTCCCATTGCCCTGTTTGAACTGAGCAACGGCCTCTTGGCACACCAACTCGGTGGCCCGCATCTTTTTGAAGGCCGATTTCCACGCCTTCATCAGATCCTGAAATGCTTCGACCTGCGCGTCATTCGCCATTGCAGCCTTCCAATGTTTGAGGTTGAAGTATGGCGCTAAGCAGGATTGCACCGGGCCTTCCCGTTCCTCCCCCTGGCGGCACAGGCGCATCAAAGATGAAGGAGGAAGGCCTGACGCATCCACGGCGACTAGGCCAGGCGCCGTGGCAGGCGCTCGGCTCGTCGCTTGCCAACATGGCATCCGGCAGTTCGTGAAGTGGGCCGCCATCTTCCGTTTCACCGGTTGCGTGGCGTCCGACACAGCCTCTTCGCGCTTGCATGATAAATAGTCACGCCATGCCAGCGGCAGGACGCCACCATGGCGCGCTTAGCCCACTTCCTCCCGAGTGTCCAGACAGATGACGAGCGGAACAACGGTCGTCGAATCACGGGTACACCGGAGATACCGAATCGATGACGCGACGGTAGCGCCCCTCCCCCATCAGAACTGGCCCCACGCTGTCGCTCGGCGCCGCAGAACATTGCGACTTTGCGCGCGCCTGCCAGTCCCCATAGCTCACCCACGGGTCGATGGTCTCTACGGAATGCAGCCCTGTACTGTCCAAGAGCCAAGCGGGCCGCCCTCTGAAAGGCGGTCGCTTCGCGACGTCGTTCCGCTAAATGCGCTGACCCGGAAAGCTCGTCGTTCCCAAGCAACACCTAGCTTGGCACGCACCTTACAGCCAACGCCGGACCTTTGCCCTGTACGCCGCGTACCCTTCACCGAACGAGGATAGGAGGGCCCTCTCCTCCGGGGCGATCTGGAAACGGTTCATGTAGAGCACAAACACCGCTGGGCCGAACAGAGCCCACGGAGCGCACAAGAACACGACCCATCCGAGAAGCACCAGGAGCGCGCCGACGTACATTGGATTGCGGGTGAACCGGTAGATGCCAGTCGTGACCAGTGATGAGGCCTCCTCAGGCTTCATCGGATTGAGCGTTGTCTGGGCTTGGCGAAACGACGCAGCGCCCGCGGCGCTGAATGCACCACCAACGAGCGCAACGGCCATTGCCACAGCGGCGCGCAGAGTCACACCAACTTCAAGGGTCAAGGTGAACCGCGCAACAAGCCACATGGCCAGGGCAAGGACCAGGGCAACGACAGGTGGCGGCACCTTCAATTCAAGGCCAGTCATGGGTGAACCGTGAGCCGAGTCCCGCAGACTACTTCATAGCCTGGGTTGGGTCGAGACTGCGGTCCTCCTATCAGCACAAGCCCTGGACGCGCCAATAGTGGGCCGCAGCCTGCAGGCGCACCCATCTTGAGATGTTGAGACGGCGACTCGTTGCTGCTCGGGCGCGCCGCGAATATCGCGGCGGATGTGAGGCGCCCGAGGACCAAGATCGAAGAGACCTCCAAGCAGACGGAGTAGACGCTCAAGGCCTCCTGGTCTGGCCTCGAGCTACCTGTCGATTCCCTAGGGCCGACAGCCTGACGCGTTCGTCTTCCTGCGGTAGGCGGTGCTGTTCTAGCACCTGCACGTGAGCTTTCCATCGGAGCGCATTGCGGGATGCAACTCGATGCGGTCTTCGCCTTGCAGGGCTTGGCCAATAGAGACACGAGCGACACCGTAGGTGGGCTCCTAGGTCACTCGTAGTCCAGCTGCTCGGTGAGGTTGATGTACCGCGGACCAGGCGCTTGGACATTGGCGTTCCCCTTAACAATCCGGACTCGGTCCTTGTCCTTCCCTTTGACTTCAAGGGCGCCCCAAAAGCCTCGCATGCGGCCGCCGCTGGTCTTCCAGGTGCCGTGCCTATAGGCGATGAGATAGCCGAATGCAATCTGCCTCTCGTTCAAAGCTTTAGCGAGGTTCTCCAGAAAGTCGGCCTTCCCCACCGAGCAGGCTTTGAACGCAATCAGGCCAGCCTGGCTCACTCCGAGCCTCTTCAGGTACGACGCGCAGTCGTCCGCATCCATATTGCCGTTGAGTCCTAGCTTGCCGCCGTGCGCGCAAATTATCACTTTCGTCGAAAGGTCGGACTGGACGCAGTTCGCGCCCTCTTGCTGAAAGCCGGTGAAGGGCACGTCAGAGAAGCAGTCCTGCGGTTTTGCCTTGTAGCGTTTGGCCATAGCCGTGCCTAAGGTCTGCACCATCTTTTGACTCCCGTCTGGTACCAGGACGACGTTCTTTGCCCATACCATGCTGCCTCCTCGTTTGCGGCCCCTCAGTGGTGGGTGTGGCATTGTGGCGCGCAGCATGCCAAGAGGAATGCCTATGGGCTACTTATAAGGGGTTGCCGGATACCTGCCGACCGGCCCGTATTCACATCTCCATCGGGATCACGAGCCGCTGACCAGCTCTTGACTGCAGTAACCCATCACGCACCCGGACATCAACGGATAGAGGCCAAGCCGCCCATTTCGGGCTTGGAGCGCGCTTTCAAAAGTTGCACATCTCCATTCGAATCGAAGCGACTGCACCTGGCGCAGGCCGCGCACAGGGACTGAATTTGGCCTTTCGCCGCTTCAATGCCCGGGGCTTGAATCCGACTTGGCTAGGCCGATCCGCTTGAGCCAAAGCAACACACAAGGGCCCCATCATCAGATGGAAATCTATCCAACCCCGCGATTCTTCTAAACGCGATTGCTGACATCAGCCTTGACGCTATTAAATGGTCTAATGCATTGACGAGCGCCAACTGAACAATGGAGTGCTCAGTCTTCTCAAGCTCCAACGTCATTGATTGAGATGCGGATCACAATGTTGGGGCAGGCTACTGGGATCTCGGCCCCGTAGAACTTCTCACGCAGCTTCTTGAGCGTGCTGTCATTGCCCATGGTGACCGTGGACTTGCCGGCGACGACAGTTTTCTTCGCGGCGCCGGCCAGAATGCAGCCCTCGGAATGCCACGGCTTGGTTCCAGTGTGAATCAACAAGTCTCGTCGGCCGTCCACTCCCGAGACTTCGAGCAGGACGTCTCCGGCCTCGTCCATCTTGCCCAGGGGGCCTTGGACGAAGTGTTTCGATGACACGTACCGCAGCACGCCCTTGTAGCTGCCTGCCTTGACACGCAGCGCTTCGTTTTCCAGCACGTCTCCGAGCGGCTGCCCATTCACGAACAGCGTACCCACCACGCCGACGCCCGACACGTCCTTGCCATCCTTTTTTCCCACGAAACTGGCTCTGGTCTGGCGCTGGATCGTGATGAGAAAGGGAGTCCTATCCATCTCGGCCGCTTTCTTGACGTCCTGCCACGCCGCCAAGACCTCCTCGATGGTCATGCCCGACACCGAGCACTTGCCCTGCGCCCGGGCCCAGGCCGGCAGACCCAGCGCAGCCAGGCTTTTTGCGGCGTCTCGCCGCGTGAAAGTCCTCATATCGACCTCCAATTCCTCGTGCCCTCGAGGCCGGAGTTTCCAGTCTTTGAAGACCACGCGCAAACCGCCTTCCGGGACGGCCGGCTACCTATGCGGAAGTGAGTTCGACCACACCCAAAGGCAATTTCGTGAAACCGCTCGTGAACGACACAATTCACGTCCCGACCTGTGGGCGACTGGTCGAAGTGCCCACGATAGAGCCGTCGCTCACCGGTCTCTTGTCACCAAGTCCCGTCAGGCTGCTCGAATCGAGCATGAGAACGTCCAAGGGCTCTTGACGTCCTCGCACCTGAATTCGCTCGGCAGAAACTTCGGTCACAGTAATGCCTGCCTGCTGCGCGGCAAACGCCGAGATCACCAGGGTCACCCCCTTGACCTTGGTCTGATCCTGGAGCCGGCTGGCCGTATTCACCACCTCCCCGACCGCGGTGAATGAACGCACGTCCCGGTGCCCCACTTCGGCAACAGCGGCGCTGCCGGCATGAATCCCAATCCCGAACCCCAGGGTCTGGCCGAACTCCAGTTCGAATTCCGCGCTCCAGGCGTGCATACGTTCATCGATGAGCCTTGCTGCCTGAACAGCACCGCGGCACGCGGCTTGAAGGTTGTCTTCCAGACCGAACAGCGCCATCACGCTGTCACCGATGTACTGATTGGCAACCCCACCCGCCTCGTGCACCGCATCGCCGACAAGCGCGAAGTAGCGGTCCAAGACGTAGACCAGGTCGAAGGGCCATTGCTTTTCAGACAGCCCGGACCAACGCCGCAAATCGACGAACAGTACGGCCACGTCGCGCTCGCTGCCCAGCCGATTGGGGCCCGTCGCCCGCGCGCTAAGGACCGGTGCGACTCGCAGATCACCCAGTGGCCGCAACTGGCATGCCAATCGCACGTCGAGCTCGGCGCGCACGCGCGCGAGCGTTTTCTGCTCATCCGCATCCGGAGGCGGACAATTCTCAGGCGGTCCCGAAACGCGAATGCGGCAAGTTGAACAGCGCGCCCGACCGCCGCAAACGGACAAGTGCGCGATACCATGCTTTCGACTGGCTTCCAAGACACTCCAGCCCAACGGAACCCTGATCGTGTGATCTGGGTAGGTCAGCGTGATAGTTCGGGCGCCCAAGCGCTCTGACCTGCTCCTCCACGCGAGCGCGACAAAGAGCACGGCCAGGCCCACGGCGTAGCCGACGCGTCCTGCATTCGCCGTTGTTCGAAGCAGCGTCGCGACATTCGCGGGGGGCTGAGCAATCGCCACGGGGCGCGCGTCAACCTCTCGCCCCATCGACAGGAACCCCAGCGCAGCCAAAAGGGGGAGGACCACGGCCACTGTCAACAGGAGGGGCTGCGCGCGGTGCCACACAGGGCGCCGACGCAGGGCGAAATGAAGCCCCATGCATCCGTGTGTCCAGGCCACCACCATGACCAGCACCTGCCGCCACCCGTCGGCGCCCCAGAGGCTTCTGAGCGCCTGTGCATAGGTGGCTTCAAATCCGGCCACCGTATACGGCCCGCGCGTTGCCGCCAGGTGCGCGGCCAGCAGCAGCGGCAACGCCAGGCCCAGACCGATGCGAAGCGCCTGCGACGCCGGCATGTGCCAGGTGCGGCGCTCCCAAAGGGCTGAGAACGCGAGCGCGATGTGAACGACCGCGGCGCCGTACAGCAGCACGGTCCCCGGCAAGGAATGCCAGAGTGCAACCGCCCAGCGCAGCACGGCCTCCGCGGTCTCCAGCGACACCAGGCCCATGGCATGGTTGAGCAGGTGCATCGCGACGTACGCCATGAGCACCATGCCGCTGGACCAGCGCAGGTTGCGACGAGACAGGAGGGCGATCCGCTTGGGAGTCGAGGTCATCGGCGCATGAGCATAATCGTCGCCGCATGAAAGCTCACCCTTCCAGCCTGGCGCTGCGTCGCTTCGAACTCTTTCAGGACCTTTCGGCCGAGAAGCTCGATGCACTGGCAAGACGCTGCCAATGGCGGAGCGTGGCCGCGGGTCAGCCCATCTTGCTGAGGCAACAACGGCATGCCGATGTGTTCCTGATTGTGGATGGCCGGGTTCGTGTGACGATCTATGGCGCACAGGGCCGACAGGTGACATTCCGAGATGTCTTGCCGGGCGAGATCGTCGGCGATCTTTCTGCACTGGACGATGGGCCTCGGTCGGCGGACGTTGTGACCGTGGCAAGCAGCGTGATTGCTGTTTTGGACCAAGACACCTTCCTGTCGCTACTCATCGAGG
>JAFECZ010000919.1 GCA_018241905.1 Pseudomonadota bacterium | reverse complement strand
TCCATTCAGAATCGGCAGATCTCGGTGGAAAACATCCAGAAGACGGTGGCCGACTACTACAAGATCAAGGTCGCCGACATGTACAGCAAGAAGCGCCCGGCCTCCATCGCGCGGCCGCGCCAGATTGCCATGTACCTGGCCAAGGAACTCACGCAGAAGAGCCTGCCCGAGATCGGCGAGCTGTTCGGCGGGCGCGACCACACCACCGTGCTGCATGCGGTTCGCAAGATTTCCGGCGAACGCCAGCAGTTGACCGAACTCAACCAGCAGCTGCACGTGCTCGAGCAGACGCTCAAGGGCTGATGCCGCAAGGCCCGCTCGACATGCGCCTGCCCCGCTCGTGCGCTACGGTTGCCTGCTTGATGAATGAAACCGGTTGGCGCGGCGCCAAGCGGTTCGGCCGATGAATCGAATCTGAAGAAGAAACCGAAGGAAGAGAAGAGGTACACATGATCGTCCTGAAGGCAACACAAGACAAAATCCTGGCCGCTCTGCAGTCGGTGGCCGGCATCGTGGAGCGGCGCCACACGCTGCCGATCCTGGCCAATGTGCTGATCCGCAAGGCCGGCGGCCAGATCCAGCTGACCACCAGCGACCTGGAAATCCAGATCCGCACCACGGCCGAGCTGGGCGGCGACGAAGGCTCCTTCACCACCACGGTGGGTGCGCGCAAGCTGGTGGACATCCTGCGCACCATGCCGGCCGACCAGACGGTGAGCCTCGAATCCAGCCAGAGCAAGCTGGTGCTCAAGGGCGGCAAGAGCCGCTTCACGCTGCAGAGCCTGCCGGCCGAAGACTTCCCGCTGGTGCAGGAATCGGCCAACTTCGGCCCCGCCTTCAGCGTGCCGCAGAAAGTACTCAAGGACCTGCTCTCGCAGGTGTCCTTCGCCATGGCGGTGCATGACATCCGCTACTACCTCAACGGCATCCTGTTCGTGGCCGAGGGCAAGCAGCTGAGCCTGGTGGCCACGGACGGCCACCGCCTGGCCTTTGCCTCCGCCACGCTCGACGTCGAAGTGCCGCGCCAGGAAGTGATCCTGCCGCGCAAGACGGTGCTGGAAATGCAGCGCCTGCTGTCCGACGCCGAGGGCGCCATCGAGATG
>JAFECZ010000918.1 GCA_018241905.1 Pseudomonadota bacterium | reverse complement strand
GGAGGGCACCTTTGTCGTCAAGCGCGGCGCCTTCGGCATCGGCACCGGCGAATGGACCGCCACCAACGTGATCGGCGCCGACGTCAACGTGGCCTTCAAGGTGCGCTTGCGCAAGGCGGCCCAGTGATTCGGATGCGGATGCGGATGCGGATGCCGATGGCCTGCCTGGCTCGCTCGGTTCGCGCGGCATGTGCGGCATGCGCGGCGGTGCTGCTGGCGATCGTCGCGGCGTGCGGCACGCTGCCGGGTGCCGGCGTCACAAAGGGGCCCGGCGGACCGTTGCCGGCCCAGCTGCCCGCCCAGTTGCAGGCCGATCGCTATGCGCAGGCCGCGTCGCGCGGCGATCCCGTCTATCGCGTCGACTCCGGTGCAACGCTGGTCACCCTGACGGTTCGGCGAGCGGGTTCGCTCGCGCGGCTGGGTCACGACCACATCATCGCGAGCCACTCCGTGCAAGGCTACGTGGCGCCGAAGAGCGGCGATGCCGACCTGTACGTGCCCCTGGCGGAACTCAGCGTGGACGAGCCCGCCCTGCGTGCGCAGGCCGGCTTCGACACGCAGCCAACGGCATCCGACATCGAAGGCACGCGCACCAACATGCAGGACAAGGTGCTGGAGGTCCAGCAATTTCCGCACGCGTTCATCCGGGTGCGCGGCGCCAGCGCTTCCGCACTGGCGGCGGGCACCGCACCCGCGGCGGTCACTGTCACCCTGCATGGCACGGACCGGACCCTGAACGTGCCGCTCGTCCTCACCATGACGCCGGACGGCTTGACGACGCGCGGCGCGCTGGAACTCAAGCAGACGGACTTCGGCATCACCCCGCTCTCGATCCTCGGCGGCGCGGTCCAGGTGAAGAATGAGGTCGAGGTGCGCTTCGATATCCGAGCCCTCCGCCTGAAATCGGGCGACTCGGTGGCGCTCACGCCATGACTGAAACAACGCGGCGCAAGGCCCTGGCGACTGCGCTGGCTGCGGCGCTGGCGCCCGCGCTTTGCATGCCGGCCATGGGCACCCAGCGCGTCGACGTGGGCAATGATGCCAAAGGCGAAGGCATCACGGTCAGGGCCTCGGCGGATGTGCAGGCCGACCCGCGCACGGTGCTGAGCG
>JAFECZ010000917.1 GCA_018241905.1 Pseudomonadota bacterium | reverse complement strand
AGGATGTTCGAGGCGATGCCCTCTTCGCTGTTTGCCAGCAGCTCGCCGAAGCTGCGCCGGTTGCCGAACATCACGTCGCGAATCACGATGAGGCTCCAGCGGTCGCCGAACTGCTCGAGCGAGAGGTTGATGGGGCAGCCGGATCGTTCTGTCTGGGAAATTGTTGCCTCCGCCTAAAGTGCTTGCGATTTGCAAGTGGTGCGAGTATGGTCCAACCCCTTGCAACTTACAAGTGGATTGCACAGCATGGCACTCGCGCTCTACGGTCATCCCTTTTCCTCGTACACGCAGAAGGCGCTCGTTGCGCTGTACGAGAACGGCACGCCCTTCGAATACCGCTGCATCGGGCCGGACACGCCCGAGCACGCGGCCGAGTGGCTCAGGCGCTGGCCGATGGCGCGCTTTCCGATGCTGCTGGACGGCGAGCGCACCATCCTCGAGACCAGCCTCATCATCGAATACCTTCAGATCGCGCACCCCGGCCCGGTGCGCCTGCTCCCGCAAGACCCGCTGGCCGCGCTGGACGTGCGCTTCCTGGACCGCTTCTTCGACCTGTATGTGATGTCCGCCGTCCAGTTCGCGGTGGACAGCGCGCTGGGCAGGCTGCCTGGCACGAAGGAGGCCGGGCGGGCCGTGGCCGAGCAGCGGCTGGAGCAGGCCTACGCCTGGCTCGAGGGCCGGCTCGAAGGCCGCACCTGGGCCGCCGGCGGCGACTTCACGCTGGCCGATTGCGGCGCTGCTCCGTCGCTGTTCTATGCGGACTGGACGCATCGCATCTCGGACAAGTACCCGGCGGTGCAGGCCTACCGCGCCCGCCTTCTGGCGCGGCCTTCCTTTGCCCGCGCGATGGAGGAGGGGCGGCCGTACCGGCCGCTGTTTCCCCTGGGCGCGCCGGACCGGGACTGATGTGCCTGCTCAGGCCGCAGGCCCGGTCCACACCGTCTTGATGTTGGTGAATTCGTGCAGTCCGTGCACGCCCAGCTCGCGCCCGTAGCCGGACTGCTTCACGCCGCCGAACGGCAGGCGCGCGTCGGAGGCGACCATGCCGTTGACAAAGACCGCGCCCGCATCGATCTCGCGCGACAGCGCCCGGGCGCGCGCGGCATGCCCGGTCC
>JAFECZ010000916.1 GCA_018241905.1 Pseudomonadota bacterium | reverse complement strand
AAGAGACGGCCGGCGCGGCCTACACCGTCCATGCAATGACCATGCCCAGCGGGACCGTGGTCCGGGAGTTCGTTTCTTCCGCCACCGGCCAGGTCTTCGCGGTGAGCTGGCAGGGCCCCTTCATGCCCGACCTGCAGCAGCTGCTGGGCGATCACTTCGCCACCCTCGCCGACGCTACCGGAAAGGCGCGCATCAGCCGCAGCAATGCCCTGGTGAACCGGCCGGACGTGGTCATCCATTCCAGCGGACACATGCGTGCCTTTGCGGGCAAGGCCTATCTGCCAGGTCAATTGCCGGCAGGAGTCAGCATTGAAGACGTTCGCTAGCCGACTCGCCGAGCGCGGCATGCGCCTTGTGGTCGCGACAGGCCTTTGCGCCCTGGTCCTGGCGGCATGTGGCGGCGGCGGTGGTGGCGGCGGTGCTGGTGCTGGTGCTGGTGCTGGTGCTGGTGCGAGCCGTCCGGCCTTCAACCTGCCGAGCGGCCCCAATGTCGCGGCCATCACGGTCGATGCCGGGCCTGCCGGCGCCACCGGCGTGGCCAACATCCCCTATGTCAGCGTCAAGGTGTGCGCGCCGGGTACCTCGTCCTGCCAGACCATCGACCACGTCATCCTCGACACCGGATCGAGCGGCCTGCGGCTGCTCGCCTCGGCCGTGAACAACCTGTCGAGCCTGAAGCAGCAGACCGATGCCTCGAACAACCCGGTCGCCGAATGCATGCAGTTCGTCAGCAGCTATTCCTGGGGTTCGGTCAGGCTGGCCGATGTCGCACTGGCGGGTGAGACGGCCGCATCCGTGCCGCTGCAGATCATCGCGGACCCCGCGTTCTCCGCCGTGCCTGCAAGCTGCTCGAGCGCCGGAGCGGCGAACGATTCGGTCGCGAGCCTGGGCGGCAACGGCTTGCTTGGCGTGGGCGTATTCCCCCAGGACTGCGGCGGCGCTTGCGCCAGCAGAGCCATTCCCGGAACCTACTACGCCTGCCCTGGCGGCCGCGCGTGCTCGCCCACCGTTCTGGCCGTGTCCAGGCAGGTGGCTCAGCCGGTGGCGCTGCTGCCGTCGGACAACAACGGGGTGTTGATCCAGCTCCCCGCGATCGATCCTGGCGGCGCGACGAAC
>JAFECZ010000915.1 GCA_018241905.1 Pseudomonadota bacterium | reverse complement strand
CGTCAACATCGGCGAGCGCACCAACGTGACGGGTTCCAAGGCATTCGCCCGCATGATCCTGAACGGCCAGTTCGAGCAGGCCCTGGCCGTGGCGCGCCAGCAGGTGGAAAACGGCGCGCAGGTCATCGACGTGAACATGGACGAGGCCATGCTCGACAGCAAGGCCGCCATGGTGCGCTTCCTGAACCTGATCGCCAGCGAGCCCGACATTGCGCGCGTGCCGATCATGATCGACAGCTCCAAGTGGGAGGTGATCGAGGCGGGCCTGCGCTGCGTGCAGGGCAAGGGCATCGTCAACTCCATCTCCATGAAGGAGGGCGTGGACAAGTTCAAGCACGAGGCGCGGCTGGTGCGCCGCTACGGCGCCGCCGCCGTGGTGATGGCCTTCGACGAGCAGGGCCAGGCCGACACCTTCGAGCGCAAGATCGAGATCTGCGAGCGCGCCTACCGCATCCTGGTGGACGAGGTCGGCTTTCCGCCCGAGGACATCATCTTCGACCCGAACATCTTCGCGGTGGCCACCGGTATCGAGGAGCACAACAACTACGCGGTCGACTTCATCGAGGCCACGCGCTGGATCAAGAAGAACCTGCCGGGTGCCAAGGTGTCGGGCGGCGTCTCCAACGTGAGCTTCTCCTTCCGCGGCAACGACCCGGTGCGCGAAGCCATCCACACCGTGTTCCTGTATCACGCGATCCAGGCGGGCATGGACATGGGCATCGTCAATGCCGGCATGGTGGGCGTGTACGACGACCTCGAGCCGAACCTGCGCGAGCGGGTGGAAGACGTGGTGCTCAACCGCCGCCCCGACGCCGGCGAGCGCCTGGTGGAGGTGGCCGAGTCGGCCAAGGGCGCGGCCAAGGACGACAGCAAGAAGAACGACTGGCGCGGCACGCCCGAGGCGCCCGTGTCGGTGGGCCAGCGGCTGGCGCATGCGCTGGTGCACGGCATTACCGACTTCATCGTGGAAGACACCGAAGAGGCCTACCAACAGACCATCGCTGCCGGCGGCCGCCCGCTGAACGTGATCGAAGGCCCGCTCATGGACGGCATGAACATCGTGGGCGACCTGTTCGGCCAGGGCAAGATGTTCCTGCCGCAGGTGGTCAAGAGTGCG
>JAFECZ010000914.1 GCA_018241905.1 Pseudomonadota bacterium | reverse complement strand
ACCTTCGGGCCCAGCGCGGCATTGAGCTGCATGTGATAGATCATCTCGATGAGCATGGCCGCGCCCACCACCATCACCGCCGAGGCAAGCACGAGGCCGATGTAGGGCGCCACCAGGCGCTTGAACTTGCCGAAGGCCGCCACGCGCACGTTCATCATGATCAGGCTGGCCACGCCGCCGGGCGCGAACATCACCATCAGCAGGAAGGCCAGGCCCAGGTACAGCAGCCACGCCTTCGACAGCTCCGAGAGCAGGATGGAGGCAAACACCAGCAGCACCGCGCCGATCATCGGCCCGAAGAAGAAGGTGGCGCCGCCCAGGAAGGTGAACAGCAGGTAGCCGCCCGAACGCAGCGCGTTCAGGCTGTCGGCCGCGTTCACGATCTCGAAGTTGATGGCCGCCAGCCCGCCGCCGATGCCGCCGAAGAAGCCAGCGATGATGAAGGCGAAGTAGCGCACCCGCTGCGTGTTGTAGCCGATGAACTCCACCCGCTCCGGGTTGTCGCGCACCGCGTTGAGCATGCGGCCCAGCGGCGTGCCGGTGAAGGCGAACATGAGCGCCGTGCACACGAAGCAATACACCGCGATCAGGTAGTACACCTGCACCTGCGGGCCGAAGGTGACGCCCAGGAGCGGCGTGCCGTACACCCGGTCGGTGGTGATGCCGCCCTCCCCGCCGAAGAAGCCCGGGAACATCAGCGCCATGGCCGCCACCAGCTCGCCGATGCCCAGCGTGATCATCGCGAAGGTGGTGCCCGACTTCTTGGTGGTCACGTAGCCGAACAGCACGGCGAAGAACGCGCCGCCCAGGCCGCCCACGATGGGAATCAGCACCAGCGGCACCGGCACCGAACCCTTGGAGGCCAGGTTCATCGTGTGGATGGCGATGAACGAGCCCAGGCCCACGTATACCGCGTGGCCGAAGCTGAGCATGCCGCCCTGGCCCAGCAGCATGTTGTAGCTCAGGCAGATGATGATGAGATAGCCGATCTGCGAGAGCATGGTCAGCGCCAGGCTGCTCTTGAAGATCAGCGGCGCCACGATCAGCGCAATGGCGAACAGCGACCAGATCAGGATCCGGCCCACGTTCAGCGGCTTGAAGCGGTAGTAAGGCGTGG
>JAFECZ010000913.1 GCA_018241905.1 Pseudomonadota bacterium | reverse complement strand
ATGTTCGTGAGCCCAACCGACTGGTCGCTGGCGCCTTTCTTCAAGGTCTGGCGCTGGGACGCGCCGCCGCTGCGCCACGCGATCCGCGCCACGCTGGCCATTGCCACGGGCTACGGCATCGCGGTGGCGCTGCCCTGGGGCTCGCACGACTACTGGATCCTGCTGACCATCGTGGTGGTGCTGCGCGGCAGCCTGTCGCAGACGCTGGAGCGGCGCAACCACCGCGTGGCCGGCACGCTGCTGGGCTGCGTGCTGGCCAGCGCGCTGCTCTCGGCCCACCCGTCGGCGATCACGCTGCTGGTGTGCGTGACGGCCGCGCAGGCGGTGGCACACGGCTTTGCCATCCGCCGCTACCTGATCACCGCCGTGGCCGCCACCGTGCTGGGCCTGGTGCAGGCGCACATGCTCAACACCGGCATGGCCCCGACCTTTGCGCTGTTCGAGCGCGTTGCCGATACGCTGATCGGCGCCGGCCTGGCCTGGGCCTTCTGCTATGTGCTGCCCTCGTGGGAGCGCCACCAGCTGCCGGCCCTGGTCGCGCGCACGCTGCGCGCACAGGCCCGCCACGCCAAGCTCGCGCTCGGCCTGGGCCAGCTGCGCGCCACCGACGACACGCCCGAGCTGGCCTGGCGCCTGGCCCGGCGCGAGGCCTACGACAGCCTCTCGGCCCTGGTGCAGGCCACGCAGCGCTCCATCTCGGAGCCGCGCGCCGTGCGCCCTGCGCTGGCACCGCTGGAATACCTGCAGGCGCACAGCTACCAGCTGCTGGCGCAACTGAGTGCCGTGAAGTCGATGCTGGTGCTGCGGCGCGACCGCCTCACGCCCGCCGACATCGAGGGGCCGCTTGCACGCACGGCCGAGCGCATCGAGAAATCGCTCACCGCGCCGCTGGACGAAGCGGCCCTCTCGCCGATGAGCGAGACCGTTCCGGTCATGCCCAGCGCGGGCGGCCCCATCTCGCTGCCCGATCCGTTCGAAAGCGACGTCAGCCCCTGGCTGCTGCGGCGCCTGGACTTCGCCACCCGCATTGCACTGCAGCTGCGCGAGGATGCAACTCGCGTGCTGCAATCGACTCCGACTTCGTCATGAACGGACAAGTCATTTTTTCGCACCCCTGGTTTCC
>JAFECZ010000912.1 GCA_018241905.1 Pseudomonadota bacterium | reverse complement strand
CCGATGCCCCAGCTGTACTGCGGCGCGATGCCGTACTTGTCGATCTTGGCGCCGTCGTTGTCCGCCTTGTTCCACATCGCATTCAGGCGGAAGGCGGAGTCTTCGCCCAGGCGCTTGTTCATGTCGGCGGTGGCCCGGTAGAAGCCGTCGCTGCCGATGGTGCCCATCACGTCGGTCTGGTCGAGCAGCAGGGGCTTCTTGGTCACCTGGTTGATCACGCCGCCGGTGGAGCCCCGGCCGAACAGCATGGAGGCCGAGCCGCGCAGGACCTCGATACGGTCCAGGTTGAAGGTGTCGCGGTCGTACTGCGAGGGGTCGCGCATGCCGTCGATCAGCAGGTCGCCCACCGTGGCCACCGGGAAGCCGCGCAGGCGGATGTCCTGGTCGGTGCCGTTCTCGGTCGCCGCGAAGGTGATGCCGGCCGAGTAGTGCAGCGCCTCCTTGAGCGTGTTGAGCTTGGCGTCGTCGATCAGCTTCTCGGTGATGACGTTGATCGAGTTGGGAACGTCGCGGATGTCCTGGTTGCCCTTGGCGATGCCGGTCTTGGTCGTCTGCAGCTGTTCCTTGCCCTGGACCTCGGCTTCGCCGGTGACGGTGATGGTGCTGAGCGTGCCGCCCGACTGTGCCTGTGCTGTTGCCGGTTGGGCCGGCGATTGGGCCCAGCTGCTGACCGAGGCGGCCAGCATCAATGCGCCAAGCGGAAAGGCGCTCTCGCTGGCGCTCAAGGGCAGGGCAGTGGAACGGGCAGCGCGCGGCGCCGCCTTGCGACGGATAGATCGAGCCAAGATGGCCTCCAGAAAAAACCGCTCCCCTTAGGGCGGTAGGTTTGAAGGCTGGCTATCCGATGGGATGGGAGTGGCTTGCCGGAATGAGAATAATTCCCAATTATATCGGCTCGTTACAAAAGTAGAACCTTGTAGGTCGTGGAGATGCGTCCGATTCGCTGCGAAACAACAAATCAGGGGAGGGATGGGTTGTGTGCGCGCCGTAGACTTTCGCCACCTGCAGTCCGCACTCCATGGCAACCAATCCGTCCCTTGCGCTGGTCGACAAGATCCGGCTTGGCCTCGGGCCCCGCAGCGCGCGCCGCGTCGGCCTGCATCACGCGCAACTGCTGCAGACCATGCTCGA
>JAFECZ010000911.1 GCA_018241905.1 Pseudomonadota bacterium | reverse complement strand
CAGCACCCAGGGCTTGTCCCAGCCACCGGCCAGCTGCGAGCAGAAGGGATATTCGTGTGCATGCTCCACGATGAAGAAGCGCCGCATGTTGCGCAGCACCATCAGGATGTGCTGGTCCACCGTGTACACATGGAACAGGTCGTGCTGCATCTGCCCCACGATGCTTCGGAACACCCGCAGGTAGCGCCCCAGCACCGAGGTCTGGTTCATCAGGCGAAAGGCGTGCGTGATGCCGCGCGGCTCCTTGAGGATGCGCATGAACATCTCGTGGTTGGCCGGCTCGTTGCGGAACTTGCTGTCCATCACGTGGCGCGCGTTGTAGAGCGCGCGCAGCGTGCGCGCCGACAGGCCCTTGACCCCCACCGTCTTCTCGAAGAGCCAGAAGGTCTCGAGGATGGCGCCCGGCTCGCGCAGGTACAGGTCGTCGCTGGCCACCTCGATCGTGCCGCCCTTCTCGAAGAAGCGCTCGTTGATGCGGTTGGGCACGTCGGCCTGGGGCTGCAGCCGCTCGCCGATGTTCAGCAGCAGGATTTCGCTCAGCTGCGTGACCGCCTTGGCCGACCAGTAATAGCGCCGCATGAGCGCTTCGCTGGCCTTGCGCTGCGATTCGCCCGCGTAGCCGAAGCTGGCGGCCACGGCGGTCTGCAGGTCGAACACCAGGCGGTCTTCGCGCCGGTTGGCGATGACGTGCAGGCGCGCCCGGATGAGCGAGAGCATGGCCTCGTTGCGCTTGATCTGCTGCACCTCGAAGGCGGTGGCCAGGCCGTTCCTGGCCAGGTCGTCCCACTTGTTGCCGAAGCCGGCCGCCCGGGCCACCCACAGGATGATCTGCAGGTCGCGCAGGCCGCCGGGCGATTCCTTGCAGTTGGGCTCCAGCGCGTAGGGCGTGTTCTCGAACTTCTGGTGCCGGTGGCGCATTTCCTGCGTCTTGGCCGCGAAGAACTCGCGCGGGTCGACGGAGGCCTGGAAGCGCTCGCGGAAGGCGTTGAACAGCTTCTTGTCGCCGGCCACCAGGCGCGCTTCGAGCAGCGACGTCTGCACGGTGACGTCCTTCTCGGCCTCGGCCAGGCATTCCTCCAGGTTGCGAACGCTGGAGCCGATTTCCAGCCCCGCGTCCCAGCACTGGCCGATGAAG
>JAFECZ010000910.1 GCA_018241905.1 Pseudomonadota bacterium | reverse complement strand
TTCATGCCTTCGACCGCGGTGGCGTCGACGCCGTCCTTGACCATCATCGACTCGAACATGCTCCCCATGATCAGCGACTGGCCCACGATGACGTGGTCCCAGCCGGCCACCTTGCCTTGCGCGTCGAAGCCGATCTTTGCGGTGTGAAGGTGCATGGGCCGGTAGTAGCCGCCCTTGATGTCGTCCTCGCGGCTCCACAGCGTGCGGATGGGCGCCTTGATGCCTGCCGCCTGCGCAGCCTTGACGATGCTGCAGGCCTCGGCCACGAAGTCGCTGGTCAAGAGGCCGCGGCGGCCGAATCCGCCGCCGGCCATCTGCACATTGACCTTCACGTTCTCGGGCGGCACGCCCAGTGCCTTGGCCGCGGCCAGGCCGTCGATGCCCGGCATCTGCGTGCCAGTCCACACCTGCGCCTTGCCGCCCTCCAGGCTCACGGTGCAGTTCAGCGGCTCCATCGGCGCGTGCGCGAGGTAGGGGAAGACGAATTCGGCCTCGATCTTGTGCGGGGCCGCGCCGAGCTTGGAGACGTCGGCGTCGTACTTGCGGCTGCCGGGCTTTGCTGCGAGCTCGCGGTACTGCGCAAGCTGCTTGTCGCTGTCGACCTTCTCGACGGCGCTGGTGTCCCACTCGAGCTTGAGCGCATCGCGCCCCTGCTTGGCGGCCCAGTAGCCGTCGGCCACCACGGCCACGCCCTCGGCGCCGCGGTCCAGCGGTACGCGCAGCACGGCCTTGACGCCCTTGACGGACTTGGCGGCGCCGTCGTCCACCGACTTGACCTTGGCACCGAACACCGGCGGGTGGGCAACGACGGCCGTGAGCATGCCGGGCAGGCGCATGTCGATGCCGTAGTTCTGGTGGCCGCTGGACTTGGCCTGTGCGTCGATGCGGCCGGTGGGCTTGCCGATGATGCGGAAGTCCTTCGGATCCTTGAGCTTCACGGCTTCGGGCACCGGCACCTTCATGGCCGCTTCGGCCAGTTCGCCATAGCCCAGTTGCTTGCCGCCGGGGCCGATGACGGCGCCGTTGCGCGTTTGCAGCGTGGCCGCATCCACCTTCCAGCGCGCGGCCGCCGCGCTCACCAGCATGGCGCGGGTGCGGGCGCCGAGTTCGCGGTACTGCGTGTACGAATTCTTGATGGAGCC
>JAFECZ010000090.1 GCA_018241905.1 Pseudomonadota bacterium | reverse complement strand
AGATCCACGGCGAGGGGCCGTTCGACCTGACCTACATCAATCCCGACGACGATCCGCAGAAGGCAGCGGCGAAGAAATGAGCTGGCAGCCGCATCACGCGAAAAGCGGATGCGGCGCCTAGTTGCTCGGCTATCCGTTCCCCTTGCATGAAGGCCGGTGCAAGTGACTACTTTGTGCCAATGAGCTCATGAGGCCAGGGCCCCTCTTTGGGCACTGAACCGCAGCGACATCGTCGATTCCACGGTGATGGCCACGTCCCGCCCAAGGCTTGGCGATGGATCCTGGGGCATTGCCCCCTGGCTGCATCATTACTGTGACAGTCGCTCTTCGTGAGTTGCTTTGGCTCGGGGTCGAGCGGATGATGAGAAGCCGCTGCGGACGACCTGTCTGATGCCAGGTGACCCGCAGCCAGGCAGCCCCTTCGCTTGCTCACTCAACAACCAGAAAGGAGTAGCGATGAAAGCCGCCTTTCACACGGTCTGGGCCCTACTCCAGGTTTGGGAGTAGCCATATGGGTCGCGCGGGGCCACCTCTCGTTGTTGCAGCGGCCGGTGCCGTCGTGCTGCAGTCGAAGTATCGTGTACCCGCGTGATGCGCCTAGAGCTCGCCAAAGCGACCCGGAAAGGAGAGGATCATGGGCGCGTGCTTTTCGACAATGCCGGCGTTGCTCCTTGTGCTGCTCCTTGGAGGATGTGCCGCACCTTCCCCGAGTGGAATCAAAGCAGTCTCAGTTTCCGGAGCACCCAAAGCAGCGGGCCCGTACTCGCAGGGCATCATTGCGAACGGACTGCTGTTCACTGCGGGAATCGTGCCGCGCGACCCCGCGACTGGAAAGCCGGTGACTGGTGACATTACTGTCCAAGCTGAGCGTGTCTTCGACAGCTTAGAGGCCATCCTGGAAGGCGCTGGATGCGGCTACAAGGACGTGGTCAAGGTCACGGTGTACTTGGCGGACGTCAACGACTTCGCGAAGATGAATGACGTGATGTCGGCCAAATTCGGAGATAGCAAGCCAGCGAGAACCACCATTCAGGCAGGCAAGCTTCCGGGCAACGCGGCGCTGGAGATTGACTTCATCGCCGTTGTCCCACGGCATTGATTTGAGCGAACAGCGGGTAGTCGAGACATTCAAGCCGACAGCAACAGAGCTTATGAACTGCGCTTCGGCCGCCGACGCGACGTCTTGTACCGACAACGGAGTAGGACACGGAGGATGACGGCAGAGCGACAGGATGCGGTCAATCGCACCAAGGCTGAAGGGCCGCAAACGCTGCCAGCCGGCCTATACGAGAAGTTTGCTAAAGGGGACGGCATTTGATTGGTTGCAAGGCCTGGACAGCTTCGTGGTGGACCAGGCAAAGTCCGAGATCCGCCCATTGGCACCCAAGATATTCGCCACTGCATCACAGTATCTATTCGAGACAACGAAAAGGAACACTCCTGTGGCGCGAGTTTCTGAACTAAGCGGTGCTCACACATCCCCGAAGCATGCGGTGAGCTCGGTTAGGCTGCTGACCAGTGGGCCTAAGGTTCAAGCACGCGAGTTCGTGGTGGAGGTCGGTCAGTCGGTCAAGTGGCACTCTCACTCAAGGATCACTGATTTTTGCTTCTGCCTTGAAGGTGTGGTCGTCTTCGAGGCGTCTAACACCGAGAGCCGAACTTGTCGCGAGCAGCAGCTCCAACCTGGCGAACACTGCGTGATCGAGGCCGGCATCGTGCATCGCCTGCGCGCTGGCTCGGTCCCCTGCCGGTATCTGCTGGTTCAGGCCGGGGACAACTATGACTTCAACGAAGCCTCAGAAGCTTGGCTGCCGTCCTGAGAACGACGTAGCGGCCGACATCATCACTGCGCAGCGGGTCCGCGAGCTCCTCTCAACTTACTGTCGTCCGATCCCGACGCGGGAATGCAGTGAAAGCCGCTGGTCGAGTTGGCGTAGGTCTCTTGCTTGGCCGTGCGCGTCCGCAATACGCAGATGACTCGAAGTTCGACCATACGCAGAGGTACTTCCGCTGTCGCTGCATGTGAGCTTGCCCCAAAGGCTCCAGCAAATTGCGGGACGAGTTCGGTCAAACGCAGTCGCCCCGGGGCAATTCTGCGGCGCAGCAGCCGCCATACGGGCAGAAACACTTTTCAGATGATTGGTGTGTAGATCGGCATCCAGGGCGGTAAGTGGATCTCGGGGGCCATTGGGGCAGATTCGTCGAGGCGATACAGCCCGGCGATCGGTACGGCCAGCAGCACAAGCCAAGCCAGAAAGAGAACGATCGTCCACGCGCCTGGCTTCCAGGCCTTTCGCATCATGGCCTTGTGGCCGCCAAACACGCCGGGTGCATTCAGGTCGGACATCGCAACTCCTTGAGGATTCGGGAGAATTACGATAGAAATCGGCCACGCGTTTGCCCCGAAAGAACTCGCAATGAACGCCGAAATCTCGCCGAAAGCTTCTCTGTCGGCGGCGCCTGGCGAATCCGGGCCGGTGCGCGAGGGCATCTGGTGTTTCAACCGATTCGAACTCGACCTGGATCGCGGGGAGCTTCGTGCAGGCGGAAAGGCAATCGCGCTTCGGCCAAAGACGTTTGCACTGCTTCGCCACCTGGTTGCTCATCCAGGCCGACTGGTGTCGAAGGACGAACTTCTCGACGCAGTCTGGCCTGACGTGGTGGTCACCGACGACTCGGTGACCCAGTGCATTGGCGACCTTCGATCGGCCATGGGCGATGGCGCGCAGCAGATCCTCAAGACCGTCCCCAGACGTGGCTACCTCCTGGACGCGACGGTGAAGCGGATGTTGCCGGCGGCGCCGCCTGGCGATTCGCAATCGCCAGCTCCTGCGAAAAGCAACTCAGATCCACGCACCTCGCGTTCGTGGTTGGCTGTTGGCATCCTGGGGATCGCAGTTCTGGCATTTGGAGGCCTGGCGGCTGGTTGGTGGCCGGCACCCAAGGTGCACATCGACAGCGGCATCGCGGCCAGGCGGGCCGTCGCGATCCTGCCGTTCCGCGATCTGAGCGAGCCGTCCTCTCCCGCTTTCTCCGAGGCCGTTGCCGAAGATCTGGTCGCGGCTGTCTCGAAGCTCTCGAACACCCTGGTGTTTGCGCTCGGTTCGACGGCGGGATTCACCGGGCAAAAGGCCGATGCGCGTATCGCCGGCCGGGAGCTTGGTGCCACGCATGTGCTGACGGGCAGCGTACAAAGACAAGGCGAAGCCGCCGTGATTCGCGCCCAGTTGCAGCGAACCGACAGCGGGGCCGTGCTTTGGAGCGAGCGCTTCGAATACGCCGGTACGACGCAATGGAACTGGCAGCAGGACATCACCCAGCGCATCGCCAACACGCTCGACGATCGGCTCTACGGGGAGTTCCAGCCGCGCAATAGTTATGCCTCATTGAAGCCGGGTGCGATCGATGCGACCCTGCAAGGCGTGCATCTTCTGCGTCGTGCGCGCTCCCACGAAGACGTGTTGCGCGTGCGGGCGCTGTTCGAAGGCGCGCTGGCCGTTGATCCGGACTCTTCCACGGCATTGGCTGGGCTCGGATTCACGCACCTCGCGGACGTCAATATGCGTTGGAGCACCGAGCGAGAGCGCCAGACCGATCTCGCCTCGCAAGCTCTGGAGCGCGCCATTGCCCTGCGACCGGATTTCGCGGTCGCCCACTATGGGCGCAGCCAAGTCTTGTACATCCGAGGTCGGATCGACGAGGCGGCCCAATCGTGCGAGCAGGCGCTCAAGCTATGGCCAAACCAGCCGATGTGCTTGCGCCGGTTGGGCTTCCTGCGCTTGCAGCAAGGTCGCCCGGACGAAGTCGAGCCCTTGGTAGGGCTTGCAATGCGTTTGGATCCGCTCGATGCAGTACAGAACTCGTACGGCCATTTCTACATCGGCATGGCCAAGTTCCATCAACGCGAGGATGACAAGGCATATGAGGAAATGAGGAAAGCCGTCTCGGCAATTCCTCAGAATGGCTTCGCGTGGCAGTGGATGGCGGCGATCGATGCGCTTCATGGGCGCGAAGCGCAAGCTAGGGCGAATCTGGCACGCTACGAGCAGATCATTCCCGGCCACACTATCAGGAGCCTCCGTGCGACCGAAACCTCGACGAATTCGAAGTTCTGGGGTGAGCGCGACCGCTTCTACGAGGGCCTTCAGAAGGCGGGGTTGCCTGAATAGGCGCACGATCGTTGTCTTCTGGCGGACGAGACTGGCGGGCCGCACGTTCGATGCCGAGCCGGGGGATAGAGCAAAGTCTGTCCGGTTCGCTTCGAGGTTGATCGCCCGGGTCTCCCGGAAGCTGTCCTTAGGACTGAGGTGGGCAATGCATCCTCTACGCGACCTTGAGAAAGGCGCTGGTAGAGTTCACCGCTTTTGGGAGACCAACATGATTACTGCCAAGAAGCAAACGGCGTTCACACGCGCCCTGACACCCAGCGTCGAACTCGCAGCCATCATTGGCTCCGCGCCTCAGCCTCGTACCGAGGTCACCAAGCTGCTGTGGAATTACATCAAGGCGAACAACCTTCAAAACCCCGCCAACAAGCGCAACATCCTCTGCGATGCCAAGCTCCAGGCGGTGATGGGGAAGCCGGAGGTGACGATGTTCGAAATGTCGGGGCTTGTTGGAAAGCACCTCTCCTGACCCTGGGGTCACCTGCTTACTTCGATACGTCATCGACCCGTTCAAGCTGAAGGAATTCGAGCACTACGGCAAGCTCTGGATTCCGAGCGTCGAGAAGTTCGGTGGGCAGCACTAAGGCTACTTCCTGCCATCGGAAGGAGCGAACAAAATCGCGCTCGCGATGTTCACCTTTCCGAGCCTTGCGGCCTCTGAGAAGTACCGCGCGGCGCCCGCCGTTGATTCAGAGTGCCAAGACGCATTCAAGTACGCAGAAGACACGCGCTGCATCCTGAGCTATGAGCAGCTTCTTCAGGCCCGTGTTCGAGTGATCATGGCCGCACGGAATGCTGGAAAGCTTCTTGTGGCGAACACCGGTCAGCCACGCTCGACTAGGAGTATGCAGGAGCCCACCGGGCGCCTGCGCAGCCGCGATTTCCAAGCCACCGGCTTGGCGACCTTTTCGTGTCCATGCCAGAAATCACAGCCCCTGACAATGACCTTGAAGCCAAAGGCGTTGCACTCCTCCTCTCTCGTCTCAGGGTCGAAGGGTACGAAGGCGCTCGCCTTGCAGCCTCACCGTCCACTCGCCGACTGCTGGCAGAGCTTGCGCGCTCGGGATTCAGAGTTCGGCATAGCGGCCGCGGCCACGGAGTCCCCGGCAAGACGAGTCGTTGTCGAATGGGAGGAGCCACCAGAAGAATTTGTGTACGTCGCATACGAACCCAACGACATGCAGCGATTGAATCTCCATGATCTCCGAGCCCGTTGCAATCCACACGTCCTGGCGGCTGCTGTTCGGCCAACTCTTTAAGGGGCTGATCGATGGACGATGGGTTCCTCGGGTGTCGTTTCGTGTGGAGAGTCAGAGTTCTTGCGCGCTAGTCAAATTCTTGACGCGGGGCGGCCGAGGGGATTCCCTTGCCCGGGCTATGGCATGCATGCCGGCCGGCCGCATTCGGGGCCAGATGCGGACCTTCAACATGAGCGCTCGATGGCGCTTTGTCTCTTCGCAGAGCGGTAGGCAAAGGCAGAATGCGGCCCAAGCGGCGTCATCCGACTAGCAAGTGACGGGGCGGCCCCTCAACAATGACTTCGAGGAGAAATGATGTTTGGCTGGTTCAAGCGACGCCGTGGCCCGGTTGCAGGGCCCGATTACCAACACGTCGATTCGAGGGGAAAGGCAGAAGCTCTCTACGCCAAGGGCGAGCTTCGGAAGCTTCTGCTCCTTCCGGCTGCTTTTGGTGGCGAAGATATCCCGCCGAACGTCGTCTACGTTCCTGCGTTCGCAGTGGCACTCAAGGAACAACTCGACCAGGGAGTCATCAGTCAATTGGTTCGAGATGGGAAAGTCACCCACTATTCCGCAACGCCCGAGTACACGGGCAAGAGTGTCGTCCCTTCTCGAATACGAGTTGCGGCAACCGAGCCTGGGCACTTCGCAGGCGAAATCTCCATCTGGGGGAAGGCGGTTGGAGACCAGCCAAGCTCGGCTTCACTGAGCCAGGACCAGCCTCTGCCAGCGTTCAGATTGAGCGCAGCCTCGGTTGAAGACTTGGGCCCAGAGGAGTTGGTCAGAGCGTTCATCTCGGACTACGACACCTGGAATCAATATTCCTACCAGATGAGCGAGCGTGACGCCGTGGCGAGCATCGATGCCGCCGAAGCTGCGTATGCGCAGCTGTCGAGAAAGTACTGCCCGCCAGGTCAAATCCACCAACCGATTAGCTTTGGCAGTGACTCGTCGCATGACAGCGAAAGAGAGGCGATTGTTGATGTCGCAACCACCGAGGGGGCCAGTTTGGTCCGTACCCGCCATACGAAGACGGTTGGGTCGCTTGTCATGACGCGTGACCATGAGTTCCACCTAAAGAGCGCAAATGGCCGGTGGTACCTGACGAGCGTCCTCTACGTCGATGAAGAAGGCAAGTACGAGGGGCTATGAGCGGCCATAGGCGGACATCTACGAGGAATTTCTTTTGAGCGAGATTGCAAGTCGAATCGATGAGGTCGTTGGTCTGGGGCTGTCCAGTTTGCTCAAGATGCACGAATTCAGGAAGGCTGGGCGGACCTGGCACAAAGTGGTGGGTGACAACTGGCAAGTAGTCAGCGTCCAAGCGAGCACTGGAAATTCCGGTGAACAAGGAAAGTTCGCTGTCAATCTTGGCGTCTACTGTGCTCAGGTTGCCACCTTGGCAGGTCAAAGGAAACCGGAAAAGAGTCCAAAGGAACCCGAGGCAACGGTGCGCCAACGTCTCGGCGTTCTCGCTCATGAATACGACCATTGGTGGACTGTCGGTCCGACCTCAAATCTCAACGAAATCGCCAGTGACGTGGTTGCGAAAATGCAGGCGGTGGGATTGCCCTGGCTCGACGCGCACCTCGAGGTAGCAAGGGTGGCTGCGTCTCTGGAGAAAAGCCCCAGTCTTCTTTCGTTCTCTGCCGCGTGGATTGCGTCAGGCAAAAATGAAGCACTTCGAAGGTTGGAAGAAGCCATGGCCTCACGGCCTGCCGCGAAGGACCACTACCACGCCTGGGCGGTCAAGAGCGGCCTATTGGAGTGACTACGCTGGCGCCGACGGGTTGAGCCCCTGCAACGCGCGCACCATCGCATCGCTGCGTCGCAAGAGCCAAACCGGCTTTCAGACTTGCGCCTTTGCTTCTACGGCAAGCAAGAATGCGGGCAAAAGCTTCTCCACGTCTTCCTTCTTGGCGCTCATGGGCCTCTCCGCCAAGACGCCTCAGTAGGGGGCCCTTGCGTGCGGCTCCAGCCCTTATAGTTCGCTCCAATGGATCGGCTTCAGAGCATTGAAACGTTTGTTCGCGTGGCGCAGACCCAGAGTTTTGCGGAGGCGGCGCGACAGCTGCGTGTCTCCAACTCGGTGGTCACGACGCGCATCAAGCAACTCGAGGAGTTTCTGGGTGCGCCGTTGTTCCACCGCAGCACGCGGGTGGTGCGCCTATCGGACATCGGCCAAGCATTCTTGCGCGACTGCACCGAGTTGGTGGGCCGGGCCAACGAGATCGTCGACCAGATGCGCGACGTCCGTGGCAAGCCGTCGGGCGTGTTGCGGGTGCATGCGCTCACCGGTCTGGTGCTGGGGCATTTCGCTTCGCTGCTGCGGCGCTTCCAGACCACCTATCCTGAGATCCGGCTCGAACTGATCGTGAGCGATTCGGTGGTCGATCCGGTGAAGGCTGGCGTGGACTGCGCCTTGCAGATCTTTCCCGCGGCCTCGCAGGAGCTGGTGTCGCGCCAGCTGTTCCATGTGCGGCGCGTGTTCTGTGCCACGCCGGCCTACCTGGAGGCGCACGGCGCACCGGAGAACCCGCGCGACCTGCACCGCTACACCCTGGGCCTGTATTCGGACTACCCGACGCGCGACCGCTGGACCTTTCACCACCGCGGCGAGCAGATCACCATCTATCTCAACGCCGCGCTGCTCACCAACAGCGTTCACTTGCTGCGCGAATACGCGCTCGAGCACGCCGGAATTGTTTGCCTGCCCACGCTGGTGGCAGGCGAGGCGATCCGGCGCGGCGACCTTGCGGTGGTGCTGCCCGAGCACCAGCTGTCGTCATTTCCGCTGTGCGCGGTGTACCCCGATACCTCGCGCAAGGCCTTCAAGCTGCGCCTGTTCATCGAACACATCGCCAATGAATTCACCCACGATCCGCCGTGGGACGCCGCCCTGATCAAGAAGGGCCTGATCCCGGCAGGACTCATCGTGGAACCCTGAGCTGCCCAGTCGCCCGGATTGCGGGAAAACCCTGCGGATCATTCTGTTTTGCCGAACAATCCGCTTTCGATCTGCCCCCTACCGGCGCGGGGCCGGTCTTCCTAGAGTTCGTTCCATCGCAGCAGCCGCTGCCTGATCAACGAGCACTCGAGGAGACCCGCATGAGCGCGACCACCGCCACCTACCAGACCCGCTTCGGTTCGCTGAAGCACTACGAGATGGGCCGCGTCGAGCCCATCAGCGACAACGTCCGGCACTACGCCTTTTCCAACTGCTTTGACATCGCCAGCAAGAGCAAGCCTTACGAGAAGGTGGTGTTCGGCCAGAACCAGATCTACGTGCTGGAGGCGCTGCGCGCCGAAGGCACCTCGCCTTGGTACACCTGCGCGCACGACGAATTTGCGCTGGTGATGGATGGCGATGTCGAGGTGCACCTGGTGCAGCTCGACGCGGCCCAGCAGGTGGCCGATGCCGAGAAGAACGGCGCCGTGCTCGTCAAGGGCGAGCCGCGCGGCAAGAAGATGGGCTGGATGAAGCTCGGCCGCGGCCACCAGGGCCTGCTGCCCAAGAACTGCGCCTACCAGTTCCGCACGCCGGGCGAGCCGGGCGTGGTCATCCTGCAGACCTGCAAGGGCGAGCTCTCGGTCGAGAAGTGGGCCGAGATCTGCCAGATCCAGTGAACAAGCCATTTCTTGAATGCCCCAGGAGACGCACATGAACGCCCCCACCGAACTTGCCAAGGTCATCGCCTCCAAGCCCGACCGCACCCTCGGCTACAAGGACTTCCAGCTGGGAAGCTTCGGCTTCCATCGCGACGAGTACTTTGCCCACATCACATGGAAGACGCGCGACGGCCGCCCGATGAGCCACACCATGGACGCCGGCGCCTACCTGCGCGCGCTGATGCGCGACGTGGCTTGGGGGTTCTTCTACGGCTGGGTCAACTTCGACGACGTGTTCGGCACCGTCAACCACTACCAGTCGGTGGACCTGTACGCCGGAAGCTACAACGGCACCATGAAGGAGGCGGGCATCGATCTCCTGGAGAACTTCCCCACCGACCAGATCCGCGCCACCTTCGAGGCCATGCTGGACGACTGGACCAACGCCGGCTTCGACCCCTTTTCCGCGCCGCAGGAAACCGGCTCGCCCTATGGCCGCAAGAACGGCAACAGCACCGAGAAGATCACCCGGGCGCGCGAACTGGCCAAGCGCTGCGTGGGCATGAAAGACGACCTGGCCCTGCGCAGCGACGCCCGCGGCGCACCCGTCAACCGCGCCTTTGCCGACGTGCCGCAAGGCCAGCCCGAACTGCACCCGGAGCCCGGCTTCGAGAACGAGGTGCACGGCTTCAACCTGTTCGGCTTCCTCTCGCGCTCGCAGGTCACCTGGAACCCCAGCTTCACCTCGGTCGTCAAGCACAGCTACATGTGTCCCACCACCGAGGAGCACATCCTGCCCATCATCCACGGCAACGACCGCGTGGAGTGGTTCTTCCAGATGACCGACGAGATCCACTGGGACTGCGGCGACAAGAACACCGGCAAGCCCATGGCCCGCGTGATCATGAAGGCGGGCGACATGGCCGCCATGCCTGCCTATTGCCGCCACCAGGGCTACAGCCCCAAGCGCTCGATGTTGCTGGTGTGGGAGAACGGCTCGCCCTCCCTCGTCTACGAGATCCAGAAGGGCGAGAGCCCCGAGATCCCGGTTTCCTTCTGACCTGACCCACCGAACCCGTGCCGCCCCGGGCGGCACCTTTCATCATGAGCCTCGACAACATCCAGCAGGCCGTGGGCCTGAACACGCCCATACGCCATCAACTCTTCATCGATGGCGAGTTCGTCGACGCGCTGTCCGGCGAGACGCTGGCCAGCCTCAACCCGCACGACAACTCCACCATTGCCGACGTGGCGCTGGCCGGCAAGGCCGACGTCGACCGCGCGGTGGAAGCCGCGCAGCGGGCGTTCCCGGCATGGAGCCGCATGGCCGCCGCCGACCGCGGGCGCATCCTGTTGCGCCTGGCCGACCTGATCGACGCCAACACCGAGGAGCTGGCGCGGCTGGAGTCGCTGGACACCGGCCACCCCATCCGCGACTCGCGCCGGCTCGACGTGCCGCGCACGGCCGGGTGCTTCCGCTACTTCGGCGGCATGGCCGACAAGTTCCAGGGCGAGACCATTCCGGTGGAAGCCGGCTTTCTCAACTACACCCTGCGCGAGCCGGTGGGCGTGGTGGGCCAGGTGGTGCCGTGGAATTTCCCGCTGATGTTCACCAGCTGGAAGATGGCGCCGGCGCTCGCGGCCGGCAACTGCATCGTGATGAAGCCGGCGGAGATCACGCCGCTGTCGTCGCTCAAGATCGCCGAGCTCATGCGCGAGGCGGGCCTGCCCGACGGCGTGGTGAACATGGTGCCGGGCCTGGGTCATGTGGCGGGGCAGTACATCGCTGAGCATCCCCAGATCGCCAAGATCGCCTTCACCGGCAGCACCGCCACCGGCCGGCGCATCGTGCAGGCCAGTAGCGGCAACCTCAAGAAGGTGCAGCTGGAGCTGGGCGGCAAGGGCCCCAACATCGTGTTCGAGGACGCGAACATCCAGGCCGCGGTCAACGGCAGCGCCTGGGCCATCTTCCACAACCAGGGGCAGGCCTGCATTGCCGGCTCGCGTCTGGTGCTGCACGAGAAGATCGCCGACGAATTCCTCGCGCAGTTCGTGCCGCTGGCGCGCTCCATTCGACTGGGTAACCCGCTGGACGAGGCCACCGAGATGGGCCCGCTCACCAGCGCGCAGCACAGCGAGCGCGTTCTCAGCTACGTGGATGTGGCCCGGGGCGAGGGCGGCGAGGTGCTGGTGGGCGGCAAGGCACCCGGCGGCGAGCTGGCGCGCGGCTGCTACGTGGAGCCCACCGTGGTGCGCGCCCGCAGCTTCAAGGACCGCGTGGCGCAAGAGGAAGTGTTCGGCCCCTTCGTAACTGTGCTCACTTTCAAGACCGATGAAGAGGCCCTGGCCATTGCCAACGGCACCGACTACGGCCTGGGCAGTGGGCTGTGGACCTCGCACCTGCAGCGCGCGCACCGCTTTGCCCGCGACCTGCACGCCGGCATGGTCTGGATCAACAGCTACAAGCGTGTGAATCCCGGCTCACCCTTCGGCGGCGTGGGGCAGAGCGGCTATGGCCGCGAGATGGGCTTTGACGCCATGCGCGAATACACCCAGGTCAAGAGCGTGTGGGTGAACGTGGACGCGCAGATCCCGCCGCACTTCGCACGTTGACCCCTTCCCGATGAAGCAGCTTCAAGCTATGAACAAGCGCCAGGCCATCCTCCGCGGCATCGCCGCACTCGTGTTTGCGTGCGCCTTCGGCGGGCCCGCAGTGGCCCAAGTCTGGCCCACCAAGCCAGTGCGCCTGGTGGTGGCCTTCCCGCCCGGCGGCATCGTCGACACCGTCGCGCGGCAACTGCAGGCGCCACTGCAGGCGGCACTCGGCCAGCCGGTGATCGTGGACAACCGCGGTGGCGCCGGTGGCACCGTGGCCGCCGCCGAAGTGGCGCGAGCCGCGCCGGACGGGCACACGCTGCTGATGGTGTTCGACAGCTATGCCACGTATCCGCTGGTCTATCCCAAGCTGAGTTTCGACATCGCCAAGGACCTGCTGCCGGTCACGCAGATCGCCAGCAACCCGCTGGTGCTGGTGGTCCATCCGAAGGTCCCTGCACAGGACTTCAAGAGCTTCGTCGCTCTGCTCAAGGCGAACCCCGGCAAGTACAACTACGCGAGCGTGGGTCCGGGATCGAGCAATCACCTGACGGCCGAGCTCTTCAAGGCCACCACGGGCACCTTCGTCACGCACATTCCCTATCGCGGCGGCGGTCCAGCGCAGCAGGACCTGTTGGGTGGCCAGGTGCAGATGATGTTTCTCTCGGCCGTGCTGGCGCAGCCGCACGTGCAGGCCGGCAAGCTTCGCGCCTTGGCGCAGACGGGCGCGCAGCGCGCCAGCGCCTATGCCGCCACGCCCACGGTGGCTGAGAGCGGCTACAAAGATTTCGTCGTCAATTCGTGGGTGGGCCTCCTCGCACCGGCTGGCACGCCGCGCCCGGTGGTGGACCGGCTGCAGGCCGAGGTCCGCCGCATCGTGTCCGAGCCGGCCTTTGCCGCACGCCTGCAGGGCCAGGGTCTGACCGGCATTGCCAGCACGCCCGAGCAGTTCGCCGCCGTCATCGCCAGCGAGCGCGACAAGTGGGGCCGCCTGGTGCGCGAACGCAATCTGGACATGGAGTGAGCGCAGCCATGCAGGACTTCACCGCACAGATCCTGGCGCAGCGCGTCGTGTTCGGCGCAGGGGCCCTGCGCCACCTCGCGCGTGAGATCGAGACACTGGGCGCGCGGCGCGCGCTGGTGCTGTGCACGCCCGAGCAGCGCGGCCAGGCCGAGCGCATGGCCGGCCTGCTGGGCGAGCGCGCGGCCGGCATCTTCGATCGTGCCGTGATGCACGTGCCCATCGAGACTGCGCGCGAGGCGCGCGACGTGGCGCGGCAGCTGCAGGCCGATTGCGCGGTGGCCGTGGGCGGCGGCTCCACCACCGGGCTGGGCAAGGCGATTGCGCTGGATTCGGGCCTGCCGATCATCGCAGTTCCCACCACCTACGCCGGCAGCGAAATGACGCCCATCTACGGCATCACCGAAGCGGGACTGAAGAAGACCGGCAAGGACGCGCGGGTGCTGCCCCGCTCGGTGATCTACGACCCCGATCTCTCGCGCACACTGCCGGTGGGCCTGAGCGTCACCAGCGGCATCAATGCCATCGCGCATGCGGCCGAGGGCCTATACGCCTTCGATGCCAATCCGATCATGAGCCTGATGGCCGAGGAAGGCATCGCCGCCCTGGCTCGCGCGCTGCCGGCCATCCGCCGCAGCGCGCAGGACATGCAGGCGAGAAGCGATGCACTCTACGGCGCCTGGCTGTGCGGCAGTGTGCTGGGCAACGTGGGCATGGCGCTGCACCACAAGCTGTGCCACACGCTGGGCGGCAGCTTCAACCTGCCGCATGCCGAGGTGCACACCGTGGTGCTGCCGCATGCGCTGGCCTACAACGCGGCCAGTGCGCCGCACGCCATGCACCGCATCGCCCACGCGCTGAATGCCCCCGCAGGCACCAGTGCCCCACAGGCCGTGTTCGACCTGGCAAGGGACAACGGCGCACCGGTGGCGCTGCGGGACATCGGCATGCAGGCGGCCGATCTGGATCGCGCCTGCGACATCGCCCTGCAGACCCCGTACCCCAACCCCCGGGCGCTTGAGCGCGAGGCCATCCGCGCGCTGCTGCAGAACGCCTTCGACGGCGCACGACCGGCCTGATTGCCAGGTTTTCCAACCACGACGAGGAGACAACGATGACGCAGATCGATCGCAGACAGTTCACCCAGGCCGCCGCCGCCCTGGCCGCCCTGAGCCTGGCGCCGCGCGCCTTCGCCGCCGACGTGCTCAAGATCGGCTACGTGTCGCCGCAGACCGGGCCGCTGGCGCCCTTC
>JAFECZ010000909.1 GCA_018241905.1 Pseudomonadota bacterium | reverse complement strand
ATGACCCGAACCCTGACGGCCCTGATGCTCGCACCCCTGCTCACGCTGGCGGGCTGCAACACGATGACGCCCAACTACGACCAGCACTTTGGCGAGGCAGTTCGCAACGCCAGGCAGCAGATGACCATCAACCCCAACGCGGCCATCGACAAGCCCGGGCCTGCACCCGGCATCGACGGCGTGGCCGCACACGAAACCATGCTGCGCTACCAGCAGAGCTTCCAGAACCCGCCGCCTGTGGTCAACGTCATCAACATCGGTGGCGCGATCGGCAGCGGCAATGGCAGCGACAACGGCAGCGGCCGCTGACGAAAGGAGGCCCTCACGCATCAAGCCAGGACTTTCATCCAACCCCACCCGTCGGCCGTGCTTCGGGCGCGGCCACGAAACCGAGTTCTTGTTTCGATTGATCAACTCAAAGAGGAGCTTTCCATGAACGCCTTTCTGCAATCCGCACGCAATTTCCTTCGCGAGGAAGATGGCGCGCAAATCATCGAGTACGCGCTGATCATCGCTGTGGTGTCCATCGCCTTGGTGATTGGCCTGTCAGGCCTGAACGGCAACTTCGCGACCTTCATCGGTCGCGTGGCAACTTGCCTGACGAATACCACCGCAGGCTCCTGCAAATAAGCGAACCGTCTACGGCGGCGCGCCGTGCGCGCCGCCGCCTCGTCAACGCAAGGAGCCATCGTGTTCATCAAGAAGCTGCTTCACGACGAAGAAGGCGCCCAGATCATCGAGTACGCGCTGGTCATCGCGGTGGTCTCGATCGGACTGGTCATCGCGCTGCAGGCACTGCCCGTCAGCGCCACCCAGGGCATCGCGAGCCTGGCTTCCCGCATCGTCGATTGCCTGTCAGGCAACGGTTGCAGCTGACCCGGGGAGCACCGACATGTCGACGCGCCAGTTCCATCATCCGACTCGTCCGCGCCAGCGCGGCGCCATCCTCGTGACGACCGCGCTGCTGCTGCTCTTCTTGCTGGGCTTCATCGGCATTGCGCTGGACTTCGGTCGACTGTTCATCGTGCGCGGCGAACTGCAGACTGCCCTGGATTCCTGCGCGCTCTCAGCCGCAGCCGAACTGGACGGAAGCAGCACTGCGCTGACGCGCGCCACCACGTCGGGCATGGCAGCTGGCAACAC
>JAFECZ010000908.1 GCA_018241905.1 Pseudomonadota bacterium | reverse complement strand
GTCTCCAACGCCTCCTGCACGACCAACTGCCTGGCGCCGGTGGCCAAGGTGCTGAACGACAAGTGGGGCATCAAGCGCGGCCTGATGACCACCGTGCACGCCGCCACCGCCACGCAGAAGACCGTGGACGGCCCGAGCAACAAGGACTGGCGCGGCGGCCGCGGCATCCTGGAGAACATCATCCCCTCCAGCACCGGCGCGGCCAAGGCGGTGGGCGTGGTGATCCCCGAGCTGAACAAGAAGCTGACCGGCATGAGCTTCCGCGTGCCCACCTCCGACGTGTCGGTGGTGGACCTGACGGTGGAGCTGAACAAGGAAGCCACCTACAAGGAAATCTGCGCCGAGATGAAGGCGCAAAGCGAAGGCGCGCTCAAGGGCGTGCTCGGCTACACCGAAGACAAGGTGGTGGCCACCGACTTCCGCGGCGACCCGCGCACCTCGATCTTCGACGCCGAAGCGGGCATTGCGCTGGACGGCACCTTCGTCAAGCTGGTGAGCTGGTACGACAACGAGTGGGGCTACTCGAACAAGTGCCTGGAAATGGTTCGCGTCGTTTCCAAGTAAACCGGGTAAATCGGGCGCCTCTGCCCGCCAATGAAAAACGCGCCTTCGAGGCGCGTTTTTCTTGGGTGCCGATTCTTCTTCGGGATTCAGCGCAGCAGCGTGTTCTTGCGGATCTCGTCGCTGAGCTTGGCCGACAGGTCCGAGGACGCGCGCCGCGCGGCAAGGCCGGGGTCGTAGCGGAACTCGTCGAACTCCGCCTTGCCCGCGCCGTTGGCCTTCACGCGCGTGAGCTCCGAGCCCTCGGGGTTGGTCACGATGCAAACGACCTCGGTGTTGAAAACCGTCAGCGGCTGGCGATAGGGTGAGGGGGCGCTGAAGTCGGCCTTGATCTGCGGCGTGAACACGTACGCAATGCCGGCGGCCTGCATCCCGCTGCTGTCCTTGGCCGAGGGCACGACCACCACGTCCGAGTACACGGCGCGCAGGGCGTCCAGGCCGGACTGTTCGAGCTGGCGGCTCGCGATGTCTCCGCTGGTGCCTGGCGCATACACCTGCTTGCCGGAGTCGCCGGCCGACATGACGTAGGCGACCTTTTTCTGGATGAGCTGGCCCTGGTCTTGAGCGCCGGCCGAACTCGTGCCA
>JAFECZ010000907.1 GCA_018241905.1 Pseudomonadota bacterium | reverse complement strand
CACCCCGAAGCCACAGCTCAACCTTGCCCTGCTGCTCACCAGCGACGAAGAAGGCCCGGGCGTGGACGGCACCGTGATCGTGTGCAACCAGCTAAGTGCCCGCGGCGAAAAGCTGCACTACTGCATCGTGGGCGAGCCCACGGCCGTGGAGCGCACCGGCGACATGATCAAGAACGGCCGCCGCGGCACCATGAGCGGGCGCCTGACGGTCAAGGGCATCCAGGGCCACATCGCCTATCCGCACCTGGCACGCAATCCGGTGCACACCCTGGCGCCGGCCCTGGCCGAGCTGGTGGCCATCAACGACGCCGGCGCGTGGGACAGCGGCAACGCGCACTTCCAGCCCACCAGCTGGCAGGTGAGCAACTTCCATGCGGGCACCGGAGCGAGCAACGTCATTCCGGGCTCGGCGGTGGTGGACTTCAACTTTCGCTTCTCCACCGAGTCCACGCCCGAATCGCTGCAACAGCGCGTGCACGGCGTGCTGGACAAGCACGGCCTGGACTACGAACTGCAATGGACCGTGGGCGGCCTGCCCTTCCTCACGCCGGCCGGCGAGCTGGTGGCGGCCGTTCAGCAGGCCATTCGCGACGAGACCGGCATCGAGACCGAGCTGTCCACCAGCGGCGGCACCAGCGATGCACGCTTCATCGCCAAGGTCTGCGAGCAGGTGGTCGAGCTCGGCCCGGTCAACGCCAGCATCCACAAGATCGACGAGCACATTGCCGTTGCCGACATCGAGACGCTGAAGAACATCTACCGCCGTGCCATCGGCGCCCTGGACACCCTGGAAACCCCATGAGCACGGTGATCCAACTGATCGAGGCCGGGGCGAAGCTGCTGGCCGAGGGCGGCGTGGCCTTCGGCCACGGCACCACCAATGCCTTCGACGAAGCCGCCTGGCTGGTTCTGTGGCGGCTGAAGCTGCCGCTGGACGAGCTCGATGCCGTGGCCGAGCGCGAGGTCTCCCCCGCCGACGCGCAGCGCGTGGGCGCCTTGCTGCAAGAGCGCATCGACACCCGCCTGCCGGCCGCCTACCTGACGCGCGAAGCCTGGCTGCAGGGCGTGCCGTTCTACGTGGACGAGCGCGCCATCGTGCCGCGCAGCTTCATTGCAGAGCTGCTGGCCGACGGCACCATCGACCCCTG
>JAFECZ010000906.1 GCA_018241905.1 Pseudomonadota bacterium | reverse complement strand
AGGCGGTGCCCGAGGCGCATGTGGCGGCGGAAGTGATCGCCGGCGAATTGCAGGGCAACAAGGAACTGGCCAGCGCCGCCTTCAACGCCCGCGTGATCCCCAGCGTGGCCTACACCGACCCCGAAGTGGCGTGGGTGGGCCTGACCGAAGACGCGGCCAAGGTGCAGGGCATCAAGGTCAAGAAGGGCCTGTTCCCCTGGACGGCTTCGGGCCGCGCCATTGCCAACGGCCGCGACGAAGGCATGACCAAGCTGCTGTTCGACGCTGAAACGCACCGCATCGTGGGCGGCGGCATCGTCGGCACGCATGCCGGCGACCTGATCAGCGAAGTGGCGCTGGCCATCGAGATGGGCGCCGACGAGATCGACATCGGCAAGACCATCCACCCGCACCCGACGCTGGGCGAATCCGTCGGCATGGCCGCCGAAGTGGCACACGGTACCTGTACCGACCTGCCGCCCCAGCGCCGCTGACAGCCCGCTCCCGCAGCGGCTTCCCGGCCGCTGCGGCCAAAGAAAAAGCCCGCCAGGCATCTGGCGGGCTTTTTCCTTGGGGGAGGCGAGGACTTATTCGCCGCTGACCGGCTCAGTGCCGCTGGCGTCGGCCTGGACGCGGCGCGCGCCATTGAAGCGGCGCTGCCAATAGCTGCCGTTCATGTCTTCGATGCGAACCGAGGCGCCGGTGCGTGGCGCGTGGATGAACTTGCCGTCGCCGATGTAGACGCCCACATGGCTGAATGCGCGGCGCATGGTGTTGAAGAAGACCAGGTCGCCGGGCTTGAGCTCGTTGCGGTCGATCTTTTCGGTGGCGGCCGCTTGCTCTTCGGCGCGGCGGGGCAGTACAAGACCCATGGTCTGGTTGTAGACCGCGCGCACCAGGCCGCTGCAGTCGAGGCCGGATTCGGCCGAATTGCCACCGCGGCGATACGGAACACCAATGAAACCCATGGCGCCGGCCACCAGCGTGGAGGTGCGGTCGGACACCGTTTGGCGAACCTGCTCGAGCTGGGCGATCAAACCCTGGTCGACCAGCAGGCGCCCGATTTCGTCATTGCGCTCGATTTGTGGTGCGGCAACGGCGACGCTGCAAGCAGCCAGAAGGAGTACGGGTAAGACGATAAAACGCATGACGCGTAGGATATTGATGACATTGGGTCA
>JAFECZ010000905.1 GCA_018241905.1 Pseudomonadota bacterium | reverse complement strand
GCAACAGGCTGGCCGCCACCTGCGGATGCGGCCCGGGCAGGCCGCGCGCGCCGCTGGAGCTCATGATGCTGGTAAGCGAGAGCGTTCGCTGCGGCGCGCTGGAGGCCACGCGCTGCGCGATCATGCCGCCCATGGAGGCGCCGATGACGTGCGCCTGACCGATGCCCAGCGCATCGAGCACGCCCCGCGAATCGCCCGCCATGTCCTGCAGCGTATAGGGCGAGCGCACCGGCAGGCCCAGGCGCGCGCGCACCGTCTGCCACAGGAAGTTGTGGCGCGGCGCATGGTCGAAGCCTTCGGACAGTCCGATGTCGCGGTTGTCGTGCCGGATCACGCGAAAGCCCGCATCCACCAGCGGCTGCACGAAGTCCTGCGGCCAGCCGATGAGCTGCATGCCCAGGCCCATGATGAGCAGCACCGCCGGCCCTTCGCGCGGGCCGGTGTCGTCCACCTCGATCTCGATGCCGTTGGCCCGGACTTTCATGCCACGCCCTGCCCCTTCTTCAAGAAAACTCGCGCTCCCGCAGCCACTTGGTGGCCACCCATTTCTCGCCGGCCAGCACCGGCGCGCCGCCGTGCAGCGTGCCGGTGGACGCATCGGGCCGGTCGTAGCTGAAGAACACGCCGGTGCCGCGGCGCGGCGCCACTTCGAGCCCGGCGTCGGGGAAGGTGGTGCCGCCGCCCTGCTCCGGCTCGTGCAGGTAGATCACCAGCGTGGCCAGGCGCTGGCCGCCGCGGCGCAGGATGGTGGGCGTGCCGGGCTCGGCCGGGTCGAAATAGTCGTAGTGCGGGCGGTACTGCGCGCCGGGCGAGTAGCGCAGGACCTGCAGGCCTTCGCCGAACTCCACGGGCCAGTGCAGCAGGCGGGCGATGCGCTCCTCGATGCGCTGCACCAGCGGGCTCTCGCCGCGGGTGAAGAACATGCCGTCGCTGGTGCGGTCCACGTTGAGAGCTTCGCCGCCGGTCTTGGTCTCCACCGTGAGCGAGCGCGCCAGGCGCTCGCGCGCGCCGGCAATGAGCGCTTCGCACTCCTCGCCCGACAGCAGGTCGCCAAAGACCACCACGCGCGGATGCTTCATGGTGAGCAGTACCTGCACCTTGCGGTCGCCGGCATCGAGGTACAGGGGCGAGCCCTCCAGCAGCGGGCCGGGCATGCCGG
>JAFECZ010000904.1 GCA_018241905.1 Pseudomonadota bacterium | reverse complement strand
CCCACGTCGCGCCTGGTGCTCACGGGCCGCGTCGGCGACCTGCTCGCCTCGGGAAGCGACCTGAGCGCGTCGACCCTGCTGGGCAACTGGGAGCGCGAGAAATTCGGCTCGCTCGCCTATTCGCAATTCGTGGGCGCCGATGGCCTGGCGCTCAAGACGAGTTACTCCGACTACCGCGGCTACCCCGACGAATCGATGGGCAAGGACTCGCCCATCCAGCGCTACAACACCAACCAGCGGCTGGAGTTCTCGGGCAGCTACCCGCTCGCGCTGTCGGCCAGCAGCAGCCTGTTCCTCGGCGGCGGCATCTACGGCGTGGACAACACCGACAGGTACACCGTCCCTTCGAGCGGCGTGCGGCTTTCCAGCGAAGACCAGGTGCGCGCCGTCTTCCTGCAGCTGGCGTACGCCGCCGCCGCGCCCAATCGCAGCCGCAGCGCCACCGCGATGCTGGCCCAGGGCATCGGCGGCCTGGGCGCCTCGTCGCAGGTCACCAGCAACGTGCCGGGGCAGTCGGGCCCCGGAACGTCGGACCTGGGCTTCACCCGCCTGGCCTTCGACATGAGCCAGCGCGACCGCTTCGAGAACAAGCTGGGCACCGCGGTTTCGCTGGGCGGGCAGATCAGCGGCAACTCGCTGGCCAGCTCCGAGCGGGTGTCCTTCGGCGGCCCTCGCTATGGCCGCGGCTACGCGGCGGGCGACGGCTCGGGCGACAGCGGCATCGGCATCGGCCTGGAGCTCAACCGCGCCTTCGCCTACGACGCCGCGTACCTCAAGCAGATCGAGCCCTACCTGCTGCTGGAGGCGGCCCATGTCTCGACCCACATCGGCAAGCCGGTGCCGCAGGACATGCGCTCGGTGGCGCTGGGCCTGCGCCTGTCGGACGCGCGCCACTACAACCTGGACCTGGCCGTGGCCAAGCCCACCGGCGATGCGGCGCTGAACAACCCGCAGCGCCATGTGCGGGTGAGTCTGCTGCTGAGCTATCAGCTGGAGGGGCTGCTGCGCTGATTCCGCTGGGTGCCCCGGCAACCACCGGGTGCATCCACACCGGGGGCGCGGCCTTGGGCCGGCGCGGCTAAAGTCCTCCCTCCCCAAGGAGGTCTGAAGTCTTGTCGTTCCGTTTCTTCGAAAAGCTGCTCTCGCCCTATCCGCCGGCCG
>JAFECZ010000903.1 GCA_018241905.1 Pseudomonadota bacterium | reverse complement strand
TTCAAGACTTGTTCTTGAGCTTGCCGCGCGGAATGACGGCGGTGGTCATGGTGGGCTGGATTGGCCCGCCGCCCGACAGCGGCTTGGGCGGCGCGCTGTCCTTCTTGGGCTTCTTGGCTTCCTTGTTGCTGCGTTGCTGACCTTTGGCCATGGCGTTCTTTCTGGTAAGCCTTCGAGTTTATGCTCGAACACCCGGCCGGGCCGGACCAGCGACAATAGAGGGCTTTTCCCTTTCTCTCCCGTTTGTTTTTCGAGTTTCCCGAGATGTCCGACTACAAAGTCCGCCCCGCCACCCTGCGCGACGCCAAAGCCGTTGCCGAAGTTCACGCCGCTGCCACCAAGGCCGCCTATACGGACATCCTGCCCGAAGACCAGCTGGCCCTGCTCGCACCCGCCTCGCGCGAGGCCAAGTGGCGTGAAGCCATCGAGTACGCCGAGCCGCAGATCCACGTGGCCGAAGTCGACGGCGCCGTGGTCGGTTTCGTGGGCTTCGACCGCTCGCGCGACCCCAAGACCCCCGCCACCGCAGGCGAGATCTGGGCCCTGCACATCAAGCCCGAGCACTGGGGCACGGGGCTGGGCGTAGCCCTGTGGGACGCCGCCCGCGAAGGCCTGGAAGAAGAAGGCTGCACCACGGTCACCATCTGGGTGCCGCTGCGCAACCAACGCGCCATCCGCTTCATCGAGCTGGCGGGCTTCAAGCGCGAGATGAAGACCGCCAAGACCACCGCCGTCGGCACCGTTCGCATCGAAGAGATTCGTTTGAAACGAGACGTGGCCTGACAACAGTTCGGGTTGACCGCGGGCGCGATTCGCCCTGACAATCGCGCCTGCTCCGGGGTGCACCAGTGTGCTGAGACGGCCTGATCGAAGGTCGGACCCGAGAACTTGATCCGGTTAATACCGGCGGAAGAAGAGCTGAACCTGAGAACAAGCCGGCCCGCAAAGGGCACGCAGTCACCCTGAAACCAGGGCCGCGTGCCACCCGCAGTGGCAGCACCCCTCCCAGGGCACTTTCCGGAGCAACTTGCGAAAAGAGCAGTTGCCACACCCACGGAAAGGACCCCTGATGAACGCCCCCCTCGATCCCAAGCTCGCCAGCTTCACCGAACTGCTCGCGCGTGCCCGCGAGCAGTTTCCCGCCTCCACCAAGACGCACGTTCC
>JAFECZ010000902.1 GCA_018241905.1 Pseudomonadota bacterium | reverse complement strand
CAGGTCGGTCACCACCTGGCGGCGGTTGAAGAATGCCTGCAGCGGAACTACCGTGTCTTCCCTGGCGCCCACGTTGTCCGCATCCACCCAGGGCAGGGCCTTGAGCACGCCCCAGGCGCGCGGGTCCACCGAGCTGGGCAGTTGCTTGCCGCGCATGGCGCTGGTGGAGCCATCGCAGGCGTCCTGCCCCTTGAGCACCTTGCCGTCGGCCAGGTGCAGCTCCACTTCGGGCAGCTTGACGCCGCCCAGGTAGTCGGCGCTGTGGTCGGGAACATAGTTGCGCATCCACATGAACACGTCGTCACCCGCAGGGGCATTGGTATAGAGCGTATTGGCCGCGCGCTGCGCCGGCGCATGGCCGCTGACGATGTAGAAGGTGTAGCTGCGTTCCTTGGCGTCGCGCGCAACGCCGTCGCGGAAGGGATTGGACGAGCCCGCATCGGGGTTGATCTCGTTGTCGTTGAGCGCATCCTGCGGCTCGCCCTTGGGGTTGTAGGTGTTGAAGTTCCAGTGGCGCATGTGCGGATACTGGCCCCTGACCACCAGCTTCGCCCCCTCGGGCAGCTTGAAGGCGGTGGGGATGTATGTGGTGGCCGTGTCCGGAAACTGGTTCTCGAAGGAGAAGGAGTTGGCGTCGTTGGTGAACACGCCGCTGCGCGCGCGCGGGCCGGGCCAGAAGCACGAGCGCACCGTCATGTCGCTGCGGTAGTTGGCGGCGGTGTGCACGTCCATGGGCTTTTCCGGCGGCATGGGCGGCAGGATGCGCCCGCGTCCGGCGCTGTCGACCACGTAGCCGGTTGCCGTGGGCCTGGCACTGCCGTCGGCGGCGCCGCTGCCCATCTCGAAGCGGGTGTACTCGGGCCGGGGCCTGGACGGGTCGTCCTTGGACAGGCGGTTCGTGGCCCACACGACCACGGCGGCGATGCCGAGTGCGGCAAGCAGGGCCAGTGCGCCCAGCAGTTTGAAAAGCGTCTTGAACATGTGTCTCCTTCTTGTTGTCTTCCGGCCTTTGCGGCTCAGTCTTCGATCAGGTGGTAATCGGACTTCATGGCGCCGCACTCGGGGCAGCACCAGTCGTCGGGGATGTCCTCGAAGCGGGTGCCGGGCGCGATGCCCGAGTCGGGGTCGCCCTTGGCTTCGTCGTACACGTGGGCGCAGTAGGCGCAGCGGAA
>JAFECZ010000901.1 GCA_018241905.1 Pseudomonadota bacterium | reverse complement strand
GCACCTGCCAGGGGCCCACCATCTGGTCGCGGTGGCTCATGCCGCCCACGGTGCGGTCGCCGATGGTGACCAGGAAGCGCTTGGACGCCACCGTGGGGTGCGAAAGCACCGCGATGGCCGACTTGGTGAGGTCCACGCCGGTGAGCTCGAGCGGCTTGAAGCTGCGCGGCACCGACTTCACGTCGCGATGCATCTTGGGCGGCTTGCCCAGCAGCACGTCCATGGGCATGTGCACCGCTTCGTCATCTTCGGGCGCCTGCGTGTCGGACAGCAGCAGCTGGCGCTCCTCGGTCGCCACGCCTACCACCGAGAAGGGGCAGCGCTCGCGCTCGCAGAAGGCCTGGAACACGGGCAGCGACTCGGGCGCAATGGCCAGCACGTAGCGCTCCTGGCTCTCGTTGCACCAGATTTCCTTGGGCGCCAGGCCCGATTCTTCCAGCGGCACGGCCGACAGGTCGAAGCGCGCGCCGCGGCCCGCGTCGTTGGTCAGCTCGGGGAAGGCGTTCGACAGGCCGCCCGCACCCACGTCGTGGATCGCCAGGATCGGGTTCTTGTCGCCCTGCAGCCAACAGTGGTTGATGACCTCCTGCGCGCGGCGCTCGATCTCGGGGTTGCCGCGCTGCACGGAATCGAAATCGAGCTCGGCCGCATTGGCGCCGGTGGCCATCGAGCTGGCGGCGCTGCCGCCCATGCCGATGCGCATGCCCGGGCCGCCCAGCTGGATGAGCAGCGCGCCGGCCGGGAACTGGATCTTCTTGGTCTGCGCCGCGTCGATCTGGCCCAGGCCGCCGGCGATCATGATGGGCTTGTGATAGCCGCGCTGCACCGTGTCGACGTCGCTGGCCACCGCCTGCTCGTATTCGCGGAAGTAGCCCAGCAGGTTGGGCCGGCCGAATTCGTTGTTGAAGGCCGCGCCGCCCAGCGGGCCCTCGGTCATGATCTGCAGCGGGCTGGCAATGTGCTCGGGCTTGCCGTAGCTGCCCTCTTCCGGCCACAGCCTGGACACCGTGAAGCCCGTGAGGCCGGCCTTGGGGCGCGAGCCGCGGCCGGTCGCGCCTTCGTCGCGGATCTCGCCGCCGGCACCGGTGGAAGCGCCCGGGAAGGGCGAGATGGCCGTCGGGTGGTTGTGCGTTTCCACCTTCATCAGCACATGGTGCCGGGCCTGGCTCCTGGC
>JAFECZ010000900.1 GCA_018241905.1 Pseudomonadota bacterium | reverse complement strand
TTCATGTGAACAACTTCCCCTAAGGGCCGAACCACTTTAGCGAGATTGGGTGACGGCGCAACCTGGCAATTCGAATAGCAGCCAAGGCTTGAGCAACGTGGCAGGTCAGGCGAGGCCGCAACTTCGGAGTTGGCACGATGCTCGGTCCCAATTGAGCCTTCGCCTACGTCTGCATCGGTGAACCTCAATAGGGAGCCTTACGCGGCGCGAGTGACGCTCAGATGCGGCCACACACCGGGTTCGCGAGCATTGTTGCGGGCCGATGGCGCTCGCTACACTGGCCACGACCTGACATGGGGGGACATGATGGTCTACAAGGGCGAGTCCAGAATCCCCGGCGTCGCTGGGGCACCGCACATGGTGCGGCTGACGAACAAGATCGGCGACCAGGTCTATGAGATCTCGGAGCAGGAGTACCGACGCCACGTTTTTTCTCCGCCGCTCGAAACGCTCCCTTGGTTGGAGGCTGCCAGCGCACGGGACGAATCGAACGCGTGTGCCGACGGCTATCAGCTGACTGTGATCGCAAAAGGAATCTCGCCTAACCGCTTGAAAGCCGCCCAGCCAGTCGCCCGCCAGGCGCTGGAAGACGGCGTTGGCGGCGGCTCCCAGGTCCTGCCCTCATTCAAGGCGTACGCAAAGCTCCATCGAGAGGGGCCCACTGCGATGACAAAGGACGAGACTGTGGCTGCTGCAGCGTGGCTGCTGGCGGCAGACAAAGCCAGGGCTGCCGCGCAAGGCATGCTGGGTCACACCGGCAACGTCGACATCTTGTTCAAGCTCGATACGCAATAGGCCGCTGCTGGACGGTGGCGAGTCTCGTCACTTAAGGCCAATCAACCGACCGGTCGGGAAGTCGAGCGATCTTGCAAGCTCTCTCCTACTCTTCGCGAAGAAAGCGGTTTCTCAGAAAATCGCATAACGCAAATAACAAATAGGTCTTTGTCGTGCGCTCACGGAGCGACTAGAGTCCGCCAACTTTTTTTGCTGGCTCCCGAGTGCACGGGCGGCCTCTGAGACCCTATCCGCTCTGGGCGCGGGCCCGGCCATGGCCCGCTTTTCCCTTCCACGAGTGCATGCCTGCGCCTCCCCATCCTCGAAGACCCTCCCCATGTTCCGTACCATGCTGAAGTCCAAGATCCACCGCGCGTCGGTGACCGATTGCGAGCTGCACTACGA
>JAFECZ010000008.1 GCA_018241905.1 Pseudomonadota bacterium | reverse complement strand
GCCTGCGTGCCCGACCACCTGATCGTGGCCTATCGGGTTGCGGTGCGCACCCACACCCTGCGCGGGCGTTCGCAGCAGGCGCAGCAGGCACTGGCGGCCATGCTCGATCTCGGCGACGCCTGGGGCATACCCCGCATTGCCACCGCTGCGCGCCACGAGAAGCTGAGGCTGGCGCTGATGGCGAAGGACCTGGCCAGCGCGCGCCAGTTGATGAGCCTGATCGAGCAAGGCGGCGGCTGGAAGGCGCAGGCGGGACAGTTCGCCTACTCGGAAGATCTCGACGACCCGTTCATCGCATCGGTGCGCCTTGCCATGCGCTCGGGCGCGGCGCCGTCGATGATCCGCCGGCTACAGGATGCGGTTGCGCAGGCCGATGCGGTTCACCACGCACGGCGTTCCGTGCGGCTGCAGTGCCTGCTGGCGCAGGCATTCGAGGCCGCCCTCAAGCGCGAGCAGGCGCTTGACGCGCTGGCGGCGGCGCTGCGCATCGCGGCCACCAAAGGGCTGGTGCGCACCATCGCCGACGAGCCCTGGCACCTGCAGCCCCTGCTGGAGGCGCTCGCCGGGCGCGCCGACGTCGACGCGCCGCATCTCGCCGCGGTGCGGGCGGCCTTGCAGCCGCGCGAAGCCACGGGCGCCGCGGCAACGCCCGGCGCCGCCGAGGGCATGCTCAGCCGGCGCGAATGCCAGGTGCTGCGGCTGCTGGCCGACGGCCTGTCCAACAAGGAATTGAGCCGCAAGCTCTTCATCAGCGAGAACACGGTGGAAACGCACCTGCGCCGCATCAACGAAAAGCTCGGCGCGCGCAACCGCACGCAAGCGGTTGCGCGCGCCCGCGAACTGGGCCTGGCCTGACTGGGGCTGGCAGTGGTTTCTAGCCGATACCAAGGATGCTCGAACGCCTGACCTTCTTCACGCAGTAGGCGCCACTTTCCGAGCGCGTTGCCTTATTCGTGGCCGCTGCTACGGCGACTCGGGCGCAGGGTCGTGCGCTTTCGGTGTGCTTGCGCCGTCTCTCCAAAGCCTTGTCGGTGCCAGCGCGAGAAGGCGGGCAACGAAGAAAACCCCAGCATCTCGGAGATCTGCGTGAGGCTGTGCTGGGACGAGGCGATGTGTTGCGCGGCCATGCGCCTGCGCACCTGCTCCAGGATCTCGCCAAACCCGCATCCTTCGGCTGCCAGCTGTCGGTGCAAGGTGCTGCGGTGCACGCCCAGATGCAGCGCGACCTGGTCGATCGAGCAGCGCCCGAGCGGCAGCAGCACGATGATCAGCTCACGCGCCCGGTCACGGATGGAAATCGCGCCTCGCGCTGCCAGGAGTTGGTCCAGCTGAAGCTTGGCCTGCCTCACCATGGCGGGATCGCCGGACTGGAGGGGCCGGTCCAGGGCCTGGGCAGCGAATACGACGCCGTTGAAGTCTGCGTTGAAGTGCACCGGTGCCGCCAGCACCCGCTGGTAGACCTCGCTCGCGCCCAGTTGCCCATGCATCAGACCCAGCCACTTGGGTTGCCAGCCGGGCATCAAGCTTCGCAAGGAACGCACCAGCATGGCCAGCCCCTGCTCGGTCGCTTGCTGAATACCTACTGCGCAATCTACGAACTCCATGTTCAGGATGGCGTCGTCCGCAGCCTCGTCCAGCCTCAGCATCACGGATTCGTTGTGCAGCTTGCGGTAGTGGATCAAGGTCTGCAGGGCGTCGCGCAGCGTGGCTTCCTCCCGCAGGATGAGTCCGAGCAGGCCCAGGGTGGAGAGTCGGTTGGCCTCGCCCATTTCCAGCCCGAAGCTGTGCACTCCGCTGGCTTGGACCGAGTCTTCAAGCAGTTGATACGCCCGCTCGTAGGGGATCAGCAACTCCGGGTCGTGCAGGCATTCATGTGCGATTCCTGCGCGGGCGAGCATGCGCCGCGGATCCAGCCCGTGCCGGCGGGCGACCTCGGGATAGCGGTTCACGGCGGCTGCGCGAATGAAGAACGTCGTCATGGTAAGTGCCCGGTTGCATGCAACGTAATGGTAAATGCATGCAACGCCAGGTTAAGCGAAAAAGGCCGTTCACCTGAAAAATCCACCCTACGCGTTCACACGACATGAGTGGAATTTCAATGACGACCTCTTCCTCCGCCCCCCTGGGAAGCGTGCTGCCGCTGCCGCAGCCGGCATCGCCCGCACGCGTGGGCGTAAGCCTGCCGGAGTCAGCCTACCGCAAGCGCGAGCGACCCATGGCCCGCAGGGCCGATGCGCCCAACATCGTCATCATCATGCTGGATGACGCGGGCTATGCCCAGGCCGACACGGTCGGCGGCCCGATCCACACGCCAACGCTCACGCGCATTGCAGACAGCGGCGTGCGCTACAACGCCTTCCACACCACCGCCGTCTGCTCGGCCACGCGTGCGTCGCTGCTGACCGGGCGCAACCACCACCGCGTGGGCAACGGCATCATTGCCGAGTTCGCCAGCGACTGGGACGGCTACACCGCCGAGATTCCCAAGAGCTGCGCCACCATTGGCGAAGTGCTGCAGGCCCATGGCTACCGCACCGCCGCCTTCGGCAAGTGGCACAACACCCCGGTATCGGCCACCACGTCGATGGGCCCGTTCGACCGCTGGCCCACGGGCCACGGCTTCGACTACTTCTACGGCTTCATCGGCGGCGAGACCTCGCAGTACGAGCCGCGCCTGTACCGCAACACCACGCCGGTGGAGCCCCCGCATGACCCCACCTACCACCTGACCGAGGACCTGGCGGCCGACGCCATCCGCTGGCTGCGCGAGCGCGAGGCCCATGCGCCGGACGAACCCTTCTTCCTCTACTGGACGCCGGGCGCGGTGCACGCGCCGCACCATGTGTTCAAGGAATGGTCCGACAAGTACAAGGGCCAGTTCGACGACGGCTGGGACGCCTACCGCGAAAAGGTATTCGCCCGGCAGAAGGCCATGGGCTTCATTCCGGCCGATGCCGAAATCACGCCGCGCCATGCCGGCCTGCCCGCGTGGGACACGCTGAGCGAAAAGGAGCGCCGCTTCCAGGCGCGCCTGATGGAAGTGTTTGCCGGTTTCCTGGAGCACACCGACGTGCAGGCCGGCAAGCTGGTGGACGAGCTGGAACGCCAGGGCCTGCGAGACAACACGCTGATCTTCTATGTGTTTTCCGACAACGGCTCGTCCGCCGAAGGCATGACCGGCACGCTGGCCGAGCTCAATTCCCAGAACGGCATTCCCAACAAGCCCGCGCAGCACATGGCCCTGCTGGACAAGCTGGGCGGGCTCGATGCACTGGGCAGCGCCAGGTTCGACAACCACTACCACGCGGCCTGGGGCTGGGCCGGCATGACGCCTTTCCAGGGCACCAAGCTGGTGGCCGGCTACTTTGGCGGCACGCGCGTGCCGCTGGCCATCTCGTGGCCCAAGGCGATCCGGCCCGACCCGCAGGTGCGCCCGCAGTTTCACCACGTCAACGACATCGCCGCCACCATCTACGAGGTGATCGGCGTGCCCGCACCGCAGGTGGTTCACGGCCATGCGCAGGAGCCGCTGGACGGCGTGAGCATGTGCTACACCTTTGGCAGCGCCACCGCGCCGGGCACCAAGCAGACGCAGTATTTCGAGGTGCTGGGCAGCCGCGGCATCTTCCACCAGGGGTGGATGGCCTCGGTGTGGGGCCCGCGCACGCCCTGGGTGGCCGACAACAACCCGTACAAGGGCTGGAACCCGCACGACGACACCTGGGCGCTGTACCACGTTGAAAAGGACTTCTCGCAGGCCCGCGACCTGGCAGCGCAGGAGCCCGAGCGCCTGGAAGACCTGAAGCGGCGCTTCGACGCAGCCGCACGCGAGAACCATGTCTACCCCCTGGGCGCGGGCCTGTGGACGCTCATGCATCCCGAAGACCGCTGCGGCGCCGGCGAGCACACGCAGCACTTCAGCGCCAGCCACCAGCGCGTTCCGGAAATCATGGCGCCCAACCTGCGCGCGCGCAACAGCGTGGTACGGGTGGAAGTGGAGACCAAGGCAGGTGCCGAAGGCGTGCTGTACGCGCTGGGCGGCATTGCGGGCGGCGTGTCGCTCTACGTGGCCGACTGCCATGTGGTCTACGAATACAACGCCCTCATGCTCAAGCGCACCGTGATGCGCGCGCCGCTGCCGCTGCAGCCCGGGCGCCACGTCATCGAGGTGCACACCAACATGGTGTCGAAGCAACTGGGCACGCCCGGGCGCCTGGGCCTGCACATCGACGGAGAAAAGGTGGCCGAGGCCCTTCTCTTCTACACCGTGCCCATGCTGTTCACCGCCACCGAGACCTTCAACGTCGGCAAGGACCTGGGCTCGCCCGTGGTGCTGGACTACTTCGATCGCGCGCCCTTCCCCTTCAACGGCGCGATCCACGACCTGCAGGTGAGCTACCCCACGGGGCAGTAAAGCTGGCCTCCGTCATTCCACCAACCCCATCCACCCTCCAAGGAAACACCATGGCCTTCGCCTTCGAAAAAATCGACACTGCCCTCATCAACGTGGACGCCCTGCCCTGGATGCCGTTCACGCCCTATGCCGACGATGCGTTCCTCAAGCTCATCAAGGTCAACCCCGTAAGCGGCGAATGGATCACCCTGCTGAAGATCCCGGGCTACATGCAGCTGCCCAAGCACCATCATTCGGGCACCGTGATGGTCTACACCATCTCCGGCAGCTGGCGCTACCTGGAGCACGACTGGGTGGCAAGCGCGGGCAGTTTTGTCTACGAGACGGCGGGCTCGCAGCACACGCCCGTCGGCGTGGGCGATGACGACGTATGCACGCTCAACATCGTGACGGGCGATTGGAACCTGATTGGCCCCGAAGGCCAGGTGCTGGCCATCGAAAACTGGAAATCCATGGTGCAGCGCTACCTGGACTTCTGCAAGGCCAACGACGTCGAGCCGGTGGATGTGAGCAGCTTCGAAGTCAAGTAACGAGACGACGGCCGATCGAACAAAGCAGCGTTGCACGCACAAAAAGAACGCAACCGTTATTCCGGAGACAACCCGATGCATGCCCACGAACCGTCGAGCGCGTATGCCCCTTCCGACAACATCCGCGTGAGTGCGCGGTCATGGCTGGTGTTTGCCCTGACCTTCGGCCTCATGCTGCTGGACTTCATCGACCGCCAGGTGGTGACGTCCATGTTTCCGTATCTGCAGGTCGAGTGGCAACTGTCGGACAAGCAGTTGGGCGCATTGGCCTCCGTGGTGGCGCTGACCGTTGCGCTGGGCACCATCCCCCTGGCTGTGCTGGCAGATCGCTGGGGCCGTGTGAAGGCCATTGTCACCATGGCGCTGGTGTGGAGCGGCGCCACGCTGGCCTGCGGCGCAGCCAACAGCTACGGCGCGCTGCTGGCTGCGCGCGCCAGCGTGGGCCTGGGCGAAGCTGGCTACGCGCCGGCCGGCGCGGCGATCTTGGGCGGGATCTTCCCCAGGCGCCTGCACAGTGCCGTCTTCGGCGCCTTCCAGGCCGCGGGCGTGGTGGGCGGCATCCTGGGCGTCGTGCTGGGCGGCTGGCTGGCAGCGCGCTACGGATGGAAGGCCGCCTTTGGCGTGGTGGGCGCACCGGGCATCGTGCTGGCGCTGTGCTACCTCTGGGTGCGCGATCCTGCGCAGGGTTCCGCGCAGGCGGCATCGATCACTTTCTCGGACGCGCTCAGGAATGCTTTCGCCCTGTTCAGGAAACCCATCGTGCGGTGGGCCTGCCTGGGTGGTGCAATGCAGTTGTACGTGCTGCTGTCGCTCTATTCCTGGTTGCCCAGCTTCGTTCACCGCGACTACCACGTACCGACCGACAAGGCGGGAATCTACTCGGCCGCCGTGATCCTGATTGGCGCCTTGGGGTCCGTGGCCTGGGGCTATGCGGCCGACCGATGGGGACGCAGCGGGGCCGGCCGCCTGAAAGTAGTGGCGCTTGGCTGCGTGCTATGCGGCGGCTTCCTGGTGGCCGGCTTCGGTCTTCTTGCGCCGGGCAAATGGCAATGGGCCTGCCTGCTGATAGGCGGGTTCTGCGCGACCTGCTCCATCGGAGCCGTACCCGCCGTGGTCATGGAAGCCGCAGACCCCGGCACTCGCGCCACCGCGCTGGCACTGGTAGCCATGGTGCAAAGCCTGTTCGGGCAAGCCTTGGGGCCCTTCAGTACCGGCGTGCTGTCGGACTCCATGGGCTTGGGCAGTGCCTTGGCCGTGGCCTCGCTTGGCGCCTTGCTGGCAAGTGCCGCATTCGTCCAGGCTGGCGTTGCACACCGCCGCGTTGCGCGTGCTGTCCCCCAAGTGCGGCATTCTTGACCTCGCGCTCGCCCTGGAGAGATTTCCCATTTTTGCAACCACGGAGACCCTGGAGACATTTTCGATGAAGAAAACCCTCATGACATTCGCGGCCCTGACAGCCGCTGGCGCTGCCTCGGCGCAGTCGTCCGTAAAGATATTTGGCGTGATGGACGCCGGCGTGAGCTACTACCAGACCAACAGCAAGGACTCGACGGGCGTGGGCCCCACCCTGCGCCAGAGCCAGACCGTCCTGTCCACCGGCAACATGACGGGCAGCCGTTTTGGCTTCAGCGGCACCGAGGACCTGGGCGGCGGCCTAGCTGCGAGCTTTTGGCTGGAGGCGGGCATTGCCAACGACACCGGCTCGACCGCCTCGCCCGCCATCCTGTTCAACCGGCGCTCGACGGTGAGCCTGTCGGGGCGCCTGGGTGAAGTGCGCCTGGGCCGCGACTATGCGCCTACCTTCTGGAACGACACCGTCTTCGACCCCTTCGGCACGGTAGGCTCGGGCGCGCTGGCCATCGGCACGCTGCTGGGCGGCTCGGGCAGCGCCGGCACCATCAACGCGGTGCTGGCCAACCCCAACTACGTGCGCGTGGGCAACTCGGTGAGCTACTTCCTGCCGGCCAACCTGGGGGGGTTCTACGGACAGGTGATGTACGGCTTTGGCGAGAACATCAAGTACGACCCAGGCACAAACACGCCGAATACGCCCAACACGGCGCGCACCGGCCGCTATGAGGGTGGGCGCTTCGGCTGGGCCGACGGCCCGGTGGACGTGGCCGCCGCGTATGGCTCGAGCACCGTGGGGGACAACTACTACGCGGGCAACACCAAGTTCCTGAACACCAGCAACGTGGCCGGCTCGTACGACTTCGGAGTGGTCAAGCTGCTGGGCGAATACTCGTACGTAAAGCTCAAGAACGACTGGGTGGTCACGCCCGCGGTCTCGGGTGACGCCACGATCAAGGGCTACCTGTTGGGCGCCACGGTGCCGGTCGGCCCGGGGCTGATCAAGCTGGCGTACTCGCACCTGCAGGCGGACGTGACACAGGTGACCGCGGGGCTGGCGGACGCGCCGGAGCTCAAGGCGGACAAGTTCGCGCTGGGCTATGTGCACAACCTGTCCAGGCGCACCGCGCTGTACGCGACCGCTGCGTACACGAAGAACAAGAACGGCGCCGCGCTGCCGCCGGCCTTGCCGCCCAACGGCTCGGTGGGCTACACCAACCCGACGCTGGCCAACCTGAACCAGACGGGCTACCGCGCCGACACCGGCTACGGCTACGACATCGGCATCAAGCACTCGTTCTGAGAGGGAAAAGGCAGCAAGACTCGAGGCAACGCAGTTGGGCCCATCATGCTATTTTTCGAACGTATTTCGATTTATCTCGGAGTGGTGGCCGCCATGCTTGCTTCTGTCACCTCCACCGCTAGCGGTGGCGCACTGGAAAACCGTTTGCACGAGGCCGCCGAGCGCGGCAATGTCGCCGAGGTGAGGGCTGTGCTGGCACAGGGCGCCAGCGTGGACGCCAGAGACAGCAGCGGCGCCACCGCTTTGCTGGTGGCCACCCACCACAACCAGGTGGCAGCGGCCGAAGCGCTGATCGCTGCCGGCGCCGACGTGAATGCCAAGGACCGCATCCACGATAGCCCTTATCTTTATGCCGGCGCGCGTGGGCACAACGAGATTTTGAAGCTGACGCTGGCCCATGGCGCCGATCTGAAAAGCACAAACCGCTACGGCGGAACGGCGCTGATTCCGGCGGCGGAGCGCGGCCATGTCGAGACCGTGCGCCTGCTGATTGCGGCCGGCGTGGATGTGAACCATGTGAATCGCCTGCACTGGACAGCACTGCTCGAAGCGGTGTTGCTAGGCGACGGCGGGCCCGAGCATGTGGACATCGTGCGCCAGCTTATCGCCGCCAAGGCCGATGTGAATCTGGCCGATGCCCAAGGTGTGACGCCACTGCAGCATGCGCGCCAGCGCGGCTACTTGCAAATGGCCGAGCTTTTGGCCGCTGCAGGCGCCAAGAACTGAGCGCTCAAGGTCCGCAGCGGACGCTGCGCAGCCTTTCAGGGGAAAGCTGCAGAAGGTCTTCTCCCTGCAGCTCGATGCACCCCCACGCGGTGTACGACACTATCGCGTGCCCAAGGAGCGCCATGAACCCGACAGCCGACTATCAATTCGAATACGTCGACGGCCAAGGCCGACCCGGCTTTCCCCAACTGCTTGCTCAGTACCAGCGCGAGAGCGACGTCGTTGCCTCGTCGGCCGATGCCCGGCTCGACCAGCCCTACGGGCCGCATCCGCGCCAGCGCCTGGATGTCTTTCCGAGCGCCGCGACAGCCGCGCGCGGCGTCATGCTCTACCTGCATGCGGGCTACTGGCAGTCGCGCGACAAGTCGCTGTTTCGCTGGCTCGCACCTGCGTTCCAGCGGCGCGGCCTGCATGTGGTCCTTGCCAACTACCCGCTGTGCCCGGAGGTGACGCTGCCGCAGCTGGTGCAGGCACTGCAACCCGCGGTCGCCGCCGCCCATGGCATGGCGCCGGAATGGAAGCGGCTGCCGCTGGTGGTGGCCGGTCATTCGGCCGGCGCCCATCTGGCCAGCGAGTTCGGGCTCGCGCGCGGCGGCCTGCCGGCTGGCGATCCGGCCCGGATCGACGGCATCTGGGCGATCAGCGGCATCTACGACCTGCAGCCGCTGCGCGAGACCACGCTGAACGAGCGCCTGCAGCTGGACGAGCAGACCGCCAGGCGCATGTCGCCCATCCATCGCGTGGGCCGTGACGGCGTCCCGGCGGTCTGGCTCGTGGGCGGCGCCGAGACGCCCGAGTTCCTGCGGCAGAACCGCGCGATGCACGAGGCGTGGCAGGCGCAGGGCCATTGGAGTGCCTGCGTGCAGGCCGCGGCGCAGGATCACTTCACGGTGCTGCGAAGCTGGGCCGCGCTGGACGGCGGGCTCGACGCCGTCTTCGACGACTGGTGGGCCGCCGTGGCGGCGCGGGCCTAGCTGTGGGCCGAAGGTCGAGCGACACTCCCCCGCAAAATCAACAACTTAGGCCGGGACTTGAGAGAGCCGATTGCCGTGGGCGCGAGCCTGCGCATCGGCAGCTGCCCAGCCGCCACCGAACTCCACTTGGATTAGCTCGGGTAGAGAACTAGTATTCGTTCTGCAGCCGCCCCACGCGGCGACAAGTTGGTGTCCCTTCAATGGAGGTTCTCATGAGCTATCACCTGGAAGGTCGTCTGCTTGAGGTTTGCAACTGCAATGTCCTGTGCCCCTGCTGGATCGGCGAGGACCCTGACAACGGTACATGCGACACCATCGTCGCCTGGCACATTGACAAGGGAACCGTCGACGGCGTCGATGTGGGCGGCAACACCATCGCGGCCGTGGCCCATGTGCCGGGCAACATCCTGCAAGGCAACTGGACTGCCGCGATCTACGTCGACGAGAAGGCATCCAAGGCGCAGGAAGAAGCGCTGCTGAAGGTCTACACCGGCCAGGCCGGCGGGCCGGTCGCCGATCTGGCCAAGCTCATCGGACAGGTCGTTTCGGTAGAACGGGCGGCAATCCGCTTCACCGTGGTCGAAGGCAAGGGCGAACTCGAGATCGGCACGAACTACTACGCCGAACTCGAGCCGTACCGCGGCGCGACCGGGGGCCAGACCACACTTTCCGATACCGTGTTCTCCACGGTGCCGGGCGCCCCGGTGTTCGTGGGCAAGGCCCCGACCTACAGATCGAAGAACGACGCCCTGGGCATCGACCTCAACATCAAGAACCACAACGCCCTGCAGAGCACCTTCGTCTTCGACGCATGAACTCTACGGCGGGGGCAGCGCCGGCCGGCGGCGCGTCGCGTCATGTCCGGGTGTTCCTGCCGGTGCTGGCGGCGCTGATTGCGCTTGCGTGGGTGGCGCTGTGGGCCTGGGGGCAAAGCCCCTACGGGCGCTATCTCGATCACGGCGACTGGGCGGCGTCGGGGCCCGCTGCGTTTCTGTGCCGCGTGGTTCCGGCCGGCGACGTGGTCGTGCCCGGGGTGCTCTATGCCGTCGCGTGGATCCTCATGACGACGGCGATGATGCTGCCGACCACCCTGCCCCTGTTCACGGCCTTCGACCGCCTGACGTCCCAGCGCGAGGACCATGGGCGCCTGCTCGTGCTGCTCGGCCTGGGCTACATGGCGGTGTGGGGCGCCTTCGGAATCCTGGCGCACGCGCTGCACGGCGCCGTGCTGTCGCTGGTTGCCAGCGCTCCCACGCTGGCCTGGCACGGCTGGCTGATCGGCGTGGCCACCATTGCGCTGGCCGGCGCATTCCAGTTCAGCAAGCTCAAGTACCGATGCCTGGACAAGTGCCGCACGCCCTTGAGCTTCGTCATGGAGCACTGGCGGGGCCGTGCGCAATCGCGGCACGCGTTCGCGCTGGGCGCGCATCACGGACTGTTCTGCGTCGGGTGTTGCTGGGCGCTGATGCTGCTGATGTTCGCGCTCGGCACGGGCAGCCTCGGCTGGATGCTCCTGCTCGCGGCCGTGATGGCCATCGAGAAGAACGTCTCCTGGGGCAGGCGCCTGAGCATGCCGCTGGGCGTGGCGCTGCTGTCGTGGGCAGTCATCCTGGCGGCGACGCACGGCTGAACAAGGCGGGAAACGATGACTATCACTGACTGAATCGGCAAGGCGCCCGCATCGCAACGCAAGCGCGGTCCTCTCAGAGCGCCAGGAAGTGATGGACTTCGGGCCGCTGCGCCCCCTGGTGGAAGCGGATCGCCTCGTTTTGCAGGTCCGCATCCGCATGCGACACCCGGTGGTGCTGGCGCATGTGCTCGGCCCACGATTCCACCAGGAACCATTCGACGATGCGCTCGGCGTCGTTCGAATGCTCGTGCAGGCCCCAGTCATAGGCGCCGTCGCGGCGCCGCTCGTGCGACAGGCGCCTCATCACCTCGACAAAGGCCGGCCGGTCTTCCTTGCGGATACGGTATTCGACCTGCACCATCACCGGCCCGCGGTCGTGCGCCACCGGCTCGGCCAGCAGCGGCTCGGGCCAGTGGTTGGAAGGCAGCAGGTCGGCCTCGCCGGCCGGCAGCTTCAGGCGGTGGAACACGAAGCCGACCAGCGCCAGCCCTGCCGCGCCCACCAGCAAGGTCGCCGGCACCCCGATGGCCTGTGCGACCAGGCCCCAGCCCAGGCTGCCGGCGGCCATGGCCCCGTTGAAGACCATCAGGTACACCGCCAGTCCCCGCCCGCGCACCCAGTTGGGCAGGATGGACTGCGCCACGCTGTTGAGCGTCGTGAGCGCGATGATCCAGCCCAGGCCCAGGAGCAACAGCAAGGCCACCGCCAAGGGTTTGGGCGGCGCGAGCACCAGCAGGCCCGTCACGGCGGCAGTGAGCAAGGCGGCCAGCAGCAGCATGCCGTCGGCATCCAGCTTGGCGCGCAGCCGCGGCATCACCAGCGCGCCGGCAATGGCGCCGGCACCCACCGCGCCCAGCAGCACGCCGTAGAAGCTGGCGTTACCGCCCAGCATCTGGCGCGCCACCAGCGGCAGCAGCGCCCACACGGCGCTGGCAAAGGCGAAGAACACGGCGGCGCGCAGCAGCACCACGTGCAGCTCGCGGCTGGCGCGGGCATAGCGCAGGCCGGCGCGGAAGGCGCCCAGGAAACTCTCGGCCAGCGCGCTGTCTGTGGCTTCGGGCCGCTTCCACCACAGGAGGGCCGCGATCACGAACACGTAGCTCAGCACGTCCAGGCCGTAGGTGGCGGCGGCGCCGAAGCTGGCCAGGATCAGGCCGCCGGCGGCCGGCCCGATGGCCCGGGCGATGTTGATGCCCAGCGAGTTCAGCGCCACCGCGCCCTTGAGGTCGGCGCGCGGCACGAGCTCGGGCACGATGGCCTGCCAGGTCGGCCCCATCAGCGCCGCGCCCACGCCGCCGACGAAGGTCAGCGCGATCAGGTAGGGCACCGTGAGCGCGCCCGATTGCGACAGCACCAGCAAGGTGGCGCTAACGGCCGCCAGGAGGATCTGCACGAAGATGAGAAAGCGCCGCCGGTCCAGGATGTCCGAAAGCACGCCGGCCGGAATGGCCAGCAGGAACACCGGCAGCGTGGCGGCGGTCTGGATCAATGCCACCGCCGTGGGGCTGGCGGAGAGATCGGTCACCAGCCAGGCGCTGGCCACATCGCGCATGAAGCTGCCGATGTTGCCCACCACGGTGGCCGTCCACAGCACCGCGAACACGGTCTGGCGCAAAGGTGCGAAGGCGCCCGGTGCGGGCGTGCTGGCAGTGGTGGATTCAGTCATTGGCGCGTTCCTTCAGGTCATGCCAGGCCACCAGCAGGAAGCCGCCGGCCAGCCCCAGGTGCTCGAAGAAGGCGTTGGCGGCGCCGAAGCGCTCCGGGCCCACGGGCAGTTCCCAGAAGCGCAGCGCCACGAAGGTGGCCATCAGCGTGAAGCCGCCCAGGGCCAGCGCACCCAGCCAGCGCAGCCGCCCGGTGAGGATCATCGCAGCCGCGCCCAGTTCCAGCACGATCACCGCGATGGCCAGCGGCACTTCGGGCGCCAGGCCGAAGTGTTTCATCTCGGCAATGGCCGCGGGAAAGTCGAAGGCCTTCTGCAGGCCGCCTTGCAGGTAGGCCGCACACAGCAGCAGCAAGGCGATCCAGCGGATGGCGGGAGAGATCGTCCAGGGCATCATGTCGTGCCTTTCCTTTCCTTGCGTCATACCGCCCAGCACGCGCAGCCCAGGGCGCCCCAGAAGCTCTTGAGGTCCGACACCGGCATCTGGCTGCCCCAGGCGCTGGCGTGCTGGTGGCCATGCAGGTTGCAGTTGTTGGCGCAGCCGCAGGACATTGCCGCTGACATGGCCGCATCGCGCACCGCCTTCTGCAGCGGCTTGCCTTCCTTCTCGCCCCAGGCGCCGTAGCCGCCGAAGCGGCGCACCGGCGACCAGTCCGGCATGGCCGGCGGCACCGAGCCCTCGTCGTTCTTCGCAAAGGGCCCCGCCCCCCACACCACCTTGCCGCCCACCATGGTCAGCAGCGAAGTGATGTCGGCGATCTCCGACTCGGGGCAGGCGAAGTAGTCGCGGTCGGGCACCAGCAGGTCGGCAAACTGCCCCACCGCGATCTGGCCCTTCTTGCCCTCCTCGTTGGAGAACCAGGTGCCCTTCTCGGTCCACAGGCGCAGCGCCTGCTCGCGGTCCAGCAGGTTGCGCTGGGGCGTGATCTGCAGCCCGCCCACCGTCTTGCCCGTGACCAGCCACGACAGCGACACCCAGGGGTTGTAGCTGGCCACGCGCGTGGCGTCGGTGCCGGCCGAAACCTTCACGCCTTTTTCCAGCATGCGCTTGACCGGCGGCGTGGCCTCGGCGGCGGCTGCGCCGTAGCGCTGGACGAAGTACTCGCCCTGGTAGGCCATGCGGTGCTGCACCGCCACGCCGCCGCCCAGCGCGGCAATGCGGTCGATGGACTTGTCCGAGATCGTCTCGGCGTGGTCGAAGAACCAGTTCAGGCCCGCCAGCGGTGTGTCCTTGTTCACCTTGTCGAACACGTCCAGCGCGCGGGTGATGGTCTGGTCGTAGGTGGCGTGCAGCCGCCAGGGCCAGCGGTTTTGCGCCAGCACGCGCACCACCTCCTCCAGATCGCCCTCCATCTCGGCAGGCATGTCCGGCCTTGGCTGGCGGAAGTCCTCGAAATCGGCCGCGGAGAACACCAGCATCTCGCCGGCGCCGTTGTGGCGGAAGTAGTCGCTGCCCTGCTTGTACTTGGAGGTGGCCGTCCAGTTCAGGAAGTCCTCCTTTTCCTGCTTGGGCTTCTGCGTGAACAGGTTGTAGGCCATGCGGATGGTGAGCTGGTTCGCATCCGCGAGTTGCTGCACGATCCGGTAGTCCTCGGGGTAGTTCTGGAAGCCCCCGCCCGCGTCGATGGCGCTGGTCACGCCCAGGCGGTTGAGCTCGCGCATGAAGTGGCGTGTGGAGTTGAGCTGGTATTCGGGCGGCAGCTTGGGGCCCTTGGCCAGCGTGGCGTAGAGGATGGCTGCGTTGGGCTTGGCCAGCAGCAGCCCGGTGGGGTTGCCGGCGCTGTCGTGCACGATCTCGCCGCCCGGGGGCGCGGGGGTGTCTTTGGTGTAGCCCACCGCGCGCAAGGCCGCGCCGTTGAGCAGCGCGCGGTCGTACAGGTGCAGCAGGAACACCGGCGTATCCGGCGCCACTGCATTGATCTCCTCGATCGTCGGCAGGCGCTTCTCGGCGAACTGGTGCTCGGTGAAGCCGCCCACCACGCGCACCCACTGCGGCGCGGGGGTGATGGCCACCTGCTTGCGCAGCATGGCCATGGCGTCGGCCAGGCTTCGCACGCCGTCCCAGCGCAGCTCCATGTTGTAGTTCAGGCCGCCGCGGATGACGTGCAGGTGGGTGTCGAACAGGCCCGGCAGCGCGCTGCGCCCGTGCAGGTCGATTACGCGGGTGTGGCGCCCCGCCAGGTGCATGATGTCCTGGCTGCGGCCCACGTGGGTGAAGCGGCCTTCGCGCACCGCCACCGCGTCGGCTTGCGGATTGGCGCGGTCCAGCGTGGTGAAGCGGCCGTTGTGAAGAATCAGCTCGGGCGCCTGGGCGTCGTTGGTCGTCATGCTCGTTTGGCTCCAACATTGGGAAGGGACGAGGCCGGAGGCCGCGAGGGTGGCGCCCACCGCGCCGAGGATGCGGCGGCGGCGCGAGTCGGGTACGTCGTGCGTCGTCATGCGCGATCACGCCCCGAGGGCGTGCCCGAATCGGCCGTCTTGGTTGCCGCGACGGCGGGTTGCGTGCACTTCGGCAGCTCGCCGAACATGTGCGGCTTGACCTGGTGATGCAGCCACGCGCCGGTCGCCTGCGACTGGCGGTCGAAGGCCTGTTTCACCAGCGGCGGGATCTGCTCGCCCAGCAGGATGCCCAGCAGCCCCACCAGCGCGATCACCGGCGGCGCCGGCGAGCGCACCTGGAACAGCGCGTAGATCACGCCGACCAGCAGGCCCAGCGCAAGGGAGACGAGGTAGGTTTTCATGGCGGCGTTGCGAGCTCGGTCCGCGCGTGCGGCTCAGCCCTCGTGGGCCCCGAACATCGACTTGGCGTAGGTGATGCCCAGCCCGTAGGCGCCGCCCACCTTCTTCGCGATGCCGGTGGTGAGCTCGTAGGTTTCGCCGCGCGCCCAGTCGCGCTGCAGCTCCAGCAGGTATTGCAGCGACGTCATGGGGCGCGCGCCGGCCTGCACCATGCGCTCCATCGCACGGCTGTGCGCTTCGGCCGAGACGTCGCCGCAGGCGTCCGCAATGATGTACACCTCGAAGCCCTGGTCCAGCGCCGACAAGGCCGGGCCGACGATGCACACGCTGGTCCACAGGCCCGCCATCACGATGCGCGGCTTGCCGATGCGGTTCACTTCCTCGATCACGGCTGCGTCTTCCCAGGTGTTCATCGAGGTGCGGTCGAGCATGGCCTGGCCCGGGAAGGCCTCTGCGATCTCGCTGAACATCGGACCCGAGAAGCTCTTTTCGGCCACCGTGGTAAGGATGGTGGGCACCTTGAAGCCGGCCGCGGCCTGGGCCACCAGCGACGCGTTGTTGCGCAGCGTGACGGCATCGATGGAATGCGTGGCAAAGGCCATCTGCGACTGGAAGTCAATCATGATCAGCGCGTGGTCGCTGGGCGAAAGCAGCTTGGCGCCGGGGGCGGGAGAGGCTTTGACGGTCATGGAAGGCTCCTGATGGTTGAGGGGGCTGGTTGGAAGTTCGACCTGGTTCACGATCTGCTTTTGGAATCCGTTTCCTCTGCAGCGATGTCATCATCGGGGTCGCCCTGCCCGGCCTTGACGAAAGTTTTCAGGGTCTATCGTCGAATTTTTCGAACACCTCGCCGCACATGCTCAAGCTCACTCTCGAAGCCATCGAGGTCGTCGACGCCATAGCGCGCCACGGCTCCTTTGCCGCGGCCGCCGCGCGGCTGAACAAGGTGCCCTCCACCATCTCCTACGCAGTGGCCAAGCTGGAGGAGCAGCTGGGCCTGCCCCTGTTCGAGCGCAACGGACCGCGCGTGAGCCTCACCGCCGCAGGCGAAGAAATGCTGCGCGAAGGCCGATGGCTGCTGGGCGCCGCCGGCGACCTGGAATCGCGCCTGCGGCAGATCGCCACCGGCTACGAATCGGAGCTCCGGCTGGTGCACGATTCGCTCATCCCCACCGAGGCGCTGATCGGCGACATCCGCGCCTTCGAGGACCTGCGCTGCGGCACGCGCCTGCGCCTGGCCAGCGAGGCGCTCACCGGCACGTGGGAGGCGCTGCGCGAAGGACGCGCCGACATCGTCATCGCCGCCGGCGAAGGGCCGGCCGGCGGCGGCTACCAGGCGGTGTCGGTGGGCAGCATCGACTTCGCCTTCTGCGTGGCGCCCACCCATCCGCTCACGCGGCTGCACCGGCCCTTGCAGCGTGGCGACCTGCTGGAGTTCAACGCCATCGTCGTGGGCGACAGCGCACGCACCTTGTCGGACCGCACGGTGGGCCTGCTGGCCGGCCAGCCGCGCATTGCGGTGCCCACCATGACGGCGAAGATTGCCTGCCAGGTCGCGGGCCTGGGCCATGGCTTTCTGCCGCGCAGTTGCGTTGCCCTTGCGCTGGAGCGCGGGCTGCTGGTCGAGTTGCCCACCGAGGAGCCGCGGCCGCCCGAGGCGTTCTGGCTTGCCTGGAAAACCGGCGCCCAGGGCCAGGCGCTGCGCTGGTGGCGCGAGCGGCTCAACCGCACGCTGGTGCCGGCGCTGCTGCCGCGCACGTTCTGGATGCCCTGAGCCTGCCCGGCAACTGGCTGCCCGGGCCGCAGCAGCAGACCGGCCTCAGAGCTCGGAAAACTCCGAATCGGTCGAATGCTCCCGCTGCTTCCAGTCCTCGATGAAAGACTGGCTGCTTCGCTTCAGGAAGGCGGCCGCGTCGTCGGCGGATGCAAAGTCGCGGGTCAGGCCGATGCGGCAGCGGAAGGCGTCGTTCAGGTACAGCTCGGCCCGGCCGATGAACGCGCGCTCCAGCACGTCCCATCCCAGATAGATGAAGACGTCCCAGTCCTCGTATCGATGGCGGTCGGTACGGTGGTTGTCCATGCAGACGGGGGAGTTTGCATGATTGGCGACGCGCGGTTTCGGAAGAATGTAACAATAGTGTCACAAGTTAAGCCCTTCTTCCGCATGCACTTCCTACGTCTTCCCGCGCTCGTTCTTCTTGTTGCCTTCGCGCCCCTGGGTGCCTGGGCCCAGGCCACCTCGGTGTCGGGCACCGGCGCCACCTTTCCCGCACAGGTGTATGCCGAGTGGGCCCGGCAATACACCAAGGACACGGGCGTGGCCCTCAACTACGTGCCCAGCGGCTCGTCCACCGGCGTCAAGCAGATCGTTGCGCGGGCGGTGGACTTCGGGGCCACCGACGTGCCGCTCGGCCAGGCGGAACTGGACAAGAACCAGCTGTTCCAGTTCCCCACGCTGGTGGGCGGCGTGGTGCCGGTGGTAAACCTGCCCGGCGTGGCCTCGGGCGCCCTTCGGCTGGATGCGCAAGTGCTGGCCGGCATTTTCTCGGGCGACATCGCGCGCTGGAACGACAAGGCCATCGCGGCGCTGAACCCCGGCCTGGCGCTGCCCGACACGCGCATTGCGCGCGTTGTTCGCTCCGACGGCTCAGGCACCACCGAGGTCTTCGTGCAGTTCCTGAAGCAGGCGGCACCAGCAGCGTCCGCGGCCATCGAGGGCCAGGGCGCCACCGCCAAGTGGCCCGGCACCACCATGCCCGCCGAGGGTTCCAGCAAGCTGGCAAGCGCCGTGAAAGCCACGCCGGGCGCCATCGGCTACGTCTCCTCCGACTATGTGCTGCGCGAGCACCTGAGCGCCGCCAGCCTGCGCAACAAGCGGGGCGAATGGGTGCTGCCCAGCACCGAATCGTTTGCTGCCGCCAGCCGCGCCGGCGCGCTTTTCAAGACCAGCCTGGAGGCCGCGCCGCTCCTGGACATCGACGGCCCCGGTGTCTGGCCGATCGTGACGGCCACCTACGTGCTGGTGCCGCGTTCGCCGGCATCGGCCGAGCGCGCGGGCCGCACGCTCAATTTCTTCTACCGCTCTTTCCTGCTGGGCGACAAGGCCGTGGCCGGCACCGGATTCGCGCCGCTGCCCCTGCTCACCCAGGCGCGCATCGTGAGCCTGCTGACCAATTTCCGCTCGCAGGACGGAAAGCCCATTCCGGTGCTGGGCCAGGCCGGCGGCGACACCTTCGTTGCGTCGAGCGGCAGCAGCAGCGCGGGCCCCCGGCCCTGAGCTTTCGCTTCAGGCCATGCGCCCCAGGTCGCGCAGGTCCGAGCGGATCGCCGAGGAGTCCGCGCGGCCCAGCGGCAGGTTGACCAGCAACTCGAGCCGGCGCTGCAGCGAATAGAGGATCCGCATGGCGGCGCGCGCCGCGTCGGCCGGGTCTGCCATTGCGGCGGCGTCTTCGAACGCCCACAGCGCGGAAATGGGCTGGTCGGGCCAGCTGGGTTCGCTGGCCAGGACGGCCTCGTCGAGCGTGACGACGAGATCCAGCCGCGGCGAGCCCATGCGCCACAGGTCGGTCCATGGACGGGGCGGCATGGCCGGCGCGGGAATGTGCGCGCTGTCGAGCGCAGCCAAGGCTGCAGGATGGATGGTCCGCTCGACGAATCCGGGCTGGCCGCAGTACTGGGCAACGAGGTGGTGGCCGCCCATGTGCGTCAAACAGGCCTGGGCCAAGACACTGCGAAGCGAACTTCGCCGGGATACGAAGAGGATGCGACTGGGCACGGTGGCAAAACTATAGCTGCGCCGTAAGTCTTTGCAACGAACTGGCGCGCATCCCGGCGTGTAAAGCTAGTCCTGCAAGAGCGGCAGCTTCGAAGTCGCCTTTCGATGCGCTTCCACCCGGCCGATGCCCAGGGCGACCAGCATCAGCTCGGCCGCCTCGCAACCGGCGTCCCGCCAGGTCTTGCGGCCCTCCAGCACCTGGTGCATCGCGGCCAGCACTGCGCCCGTGAGCATGCCCAATACCGTGGGTAGCTGCTCGGCACCGAGCTTGTAGCGGCCACTGGCAATGCCCTCTTGCAGGTTCCTTGCCGGATCGGTGGCCCACAGCGCCTGGATGGTGGCATTGCTGAACCCGAAGCGGACCATGAACCGCCCCCAGTCGGGCTCCTCGTGCGCTCGCCGGATGTACAGGCGGATGCCGTGGGCCATGCGCTGCGCCGGCTCCTTTTCGGGCCCGAAGCTGCGCTCCACCCGCTCGGCCATGTCGCCCACCAGTTGGGCCGCCACCGTCTCGAACAGGCCTTCGGTGTCGCCCAGGTTGTTGTAGATCGTGCCGCGCGCCACGCCCGCGGCGGCGGCCAGCTCGCTGACGCTGACCCGCGTCACGCCCTGCTCCGCAAAGAGCCGGGTGGCCGCAGCCTGGATGCGTGGATGCAGCGCGCCCCGCACTCACACATCCTTGACCGCATCGGTTGCGACCCAGCCGCCGTCCACGCTGGGCGGCAGCATCTGGCCGACGTCCTCGCCGACCTCGGCCGCGATGAGGCGGTTGAGCTTGTCGTTCATCCGCGCGAGCAGTTCGGCGTTCTTGCGCCGGTCCAGCGCCAGGTTGTGCAGCTCGTGCGGATCGAACTGCAAGTCGTAGAGCTCGACGTCGTTCAGCTCGAACAGGGCGTCGAGTGTCCTGGGCAGGTTGTGCTGCTTGGGCGAGAAGTAGCGGCTGAACTGGTAGCGCCCGTCGAAGACCGCGCGAATGGCGCCCCGCTTCTTCAGGTTGGGGACCAGCTCGCCGCCCTTCACGGCGGCATTGAGCCTGGCCTTGCCGTCGGGCTGGGTCAGCAGCCCCACCGCCTGCTGCATGAAGTCGCCGTCGATGTAGGCGAACATGTTGTAGCAATACAAGGCGCCGTCGCGCACCGCGTCGTGTCCGGCCTGCCCGGGTGCTGCCAGCAGCGGCGAGAGGTCCTTGCCGGGCAGCTCCTGCGTGATCTGGGCCTTCTTGTCGGCACCGGCGCCGGTCAGCTGGACCAGCGTCGGCGCGATGTCCAGGTGCGAGGTCACGGCCTTGCAGCGCTGCCCGCCCGCATGGGCCGGGTGCGCCACGATCAGCGGCACGTTGTTCTGCTCGCGGTAGGCAGTGGCGCCCTTGCCGTGAAGGCGGTGCGCGCCGTCCAGGTCGCCATGGTCGGCGGTGAACACCACCACCGTGCTGGAGGCCATGCCCAGCGCGTCCAGCTCGTCCAGCAGCGCGACGATGTTGCGGTCCACGTCGCGCAGGCAGTTGAGGTAGTAGTTGTGCCGCCGCCGCCAGCGCCAGTCCTCGTTGGGAATGTGGCCCACCAGGCCGTCGTGCGAGCGCAGGTAGTCGGCGTGCGCGGCGGGCCGGCCGGGAGCATCGAGCGCCTGGCCGTAGCTCGCCGGCATGTCGAACTGCCACTGCTTGCGGTAGAGCGGATCCGCCGGCTCGGGGCGGATGTGGCCCAGCATGTTGCTGGCCTGCACCTTCTCGCCGGGGCGGTCGGTGTTCAGGAACATGATGTCGTGCGGGTTGACCAGGTTCACGGCCAGGAACCAGGGCTTGCCCTGCGCCGCCAGGGCTTGCCCCTTGCCGCGAAGCCAGCTCACGCCCATGGCGGAGATGATGCCGTCGTGCAGGTAGCCGCCCTGGTCGTGCGCAATGATGTCGCCCACGCCGACGTAGTCGGCAAAGCCGTAGGCCTCCATCTCCTTGGTGAAGATCCTGGTCGGCGAGCCCAGTTCGTTGACCGTCTCGAACTCCTTGGTCAGGTGCCACTTGCCCTTGTAGGCGGTGTAGTAGCCCGCGTCGCGCAGCATGTGGCCGACGGTTCGCATGTCCGGCGACAGGCTGCTGATCCAGGGGAAGTTGGTGTTGTCGAACATCTTCGTCTGCTGGATGTGGCGCCCTGTGTAGAGCACCGAGCGCGACGATGTACACACGCAGGAGTTGATGCGGTGGTTCTCGAACAGCGTGCCCCGCGCGAGAAGACGCTCGTGCCCCGGCAGCCGATAGCCGCGCGGAAGCTCGCCTGGGCGAAAGTGCCGCTCCTGGTCGGTCAGGATGAACAGGATGTTGTAAGGCCCCTTGTGGGCTGCAGCAGGCGGCTTGGGCCCGCCGGATGCAGGTGCCGCTTCGCTCGCACCTGCGGTCATGCCCACGCCCGCAAGGCCCGACGCCGCGGCGCCGAGGGCGACCGACTTGATCAAGCCGCGGCGAGTGATGTCGCCCGGAAGCTCTGCGCTGGATGCCATCTTCGACTCCTGGCCGGGCGGTGATGCCCGGGCGCAAGGATAAGACAAAAGTGATCTGAATTGAACATCAGTGTTCAATCCATGTTCTCGGCCACCGCTGCCCGCACCGCATCGAAGAAGGCCGAAAGGCTCTCGCTGGGCGGCGCATCGCGCCGCTGGATGATCGAGATCGGTGCGGAAAAGGCGGCCAGGTCGGTGCGCAGCACGCGCACCAGCCCGTGTGCCTGCGCAATGCGCGCCGCCTCCAGCGGCACGATGGCCAGCACGCCGAGCTGGTGCGCAAACGAGATGCTCGTGGCGAAGGAAGACGATTCGAAGACCGGCCGCGGCGGCAGCAGCCCCTCGCGGATGAATGACGAGTTGAAGATGTTGCGCGTGGCCAGCTCGGGCGGCGGCAGCACCCAGTCCTGGCTGGCCAGGTCTTTCCACGTGACGCGGCGCCGACGCGCCATGGCGTGCTCGGTGCCCGAGACGATGCACAGCACCTGGTCGTAAAGACGCTCGTGCCGCAATGCACCCACGGCCTCGGTGCCCAGCAGTTCGCCCGAGAAGCGGCCGACGACACAGTCGAGCTCGCCCGCATCCAGGGCCAGCACCAGGTCGTGGATCGTGGCCTCGCGAAAACGCACCAGCAGGCCGGGCCGCTCCTTGCGCAGCCGCCCCAGGGCCTGGGGCATGAGCGTCAGGGTGGTCAAGGGCGTGGCGCCCACGCGAAGAATGCCGCGCTCGCCCTTGGCGATGGCCTCGAGTTCTTCGCTGAGGATTCGCCATTCGTTGAGCATCGCGCCGGAACGGTCGAAGAAGGCCTTGCCCGCCGCCGTGGGCCGGGCACCCAGCCGGCCGCGCTCGAACAGCTTCACGCCCAGCGAGGACTCCAGCTCCTGCAGCATCTTGGTCAGCGCCGGCTGCGTGCGATGCAGCATGGAAGCCGCCTCGCTCACGGTGCCCGATTCGACCAGGGCGCGGCAGAGCACCAGGTGCTGCAGGCGAAGCTGGCTGGAAGGGATGGCTGGGAGGGTCATGGGGCGCTCGAAGTTTCCATGAAGAAATGGAATGGAATCATAGAACTAACTCACTTTTCTTTGATGGACCGCCCGGTAGACTGGCGCGGTGCAATCCCCTTCCCAAGCCCCTTCCGATTCCGTCACCGAAGCGCTGGTCCAACGCATGGACCGCGACGGCGTCGCGTGCCTGAGCTTCCACAACCCGCCGGTCAATGCGATCAACTCCGCGGTGCGGCGCGAGATCGACGAAGCGCTCACCGCGCTGGCGCAGGACGACGCCATCGAAGGCGTGGTCATCAGCGGCGCCGGGCGCCTGTTCTCCGGCGGCGGCGACCTGCGCGAGATCGGGCAGCCCGAGCCTGCCGGCACGCCGACCATGACCGCGCTGGCACGGCGCATCGAACTCTTCGCCAAGCCCGTCGCAGTGGCCATGCAGGGCAAGGCCATCGGTGGCGGCGTGCTGCTGGCCATGGCATGCCACGCCCGCATCGCCAGCCGCGACGCCACCATCCTGCTGCCCGAGGTGAACCTGGGCTTCTCGCCCGGCGCCGGCGGCACCCAGCGCCTGCCGCGCCTGGTGGGCATCGGCGCCGCCATGAGGATGGTGGCGCTGGCGCAGCCGCTGGACGCGGCGTCCGCACAGGTGCACGGCTTCTTCGACGAAGTTGCCCAGGACGCGCAAGGCGCTGTGGAGGCGGCGGTGCGTCGCGTCCAGGCGATTGCGCGCGGCGCGGCGCCGTGGCGGCGCACGGCCTTGCTGCGCGTGCCCACCCCCTCGCCCGGCGAAACGGCCGAATCCCTGGCGATCACCTTCCGCGCCATGGCGGCCGACGTCTTTCCCGAACGCGAAGCCTGCCAGGCGGCCATCGGCCTCATCCTGGATGCGGCCACGTCCGGTGCGGATTTCGAGACCGGCATGCGCCGCGAGAAGGCCGAGTACGACCGGCTGTCGTCGAGTCCCCAGGGCAAGGCCCTGCTCGAGCAGTTCCTGGCCGGGCGTGCCGCGCGGAGGGCTTGAGCATGTCCGGTCGCGACTTCCTCTCCCTCGATGCCTTGTTCTCTCCGCAATCGGTGGCGGTGCTGGGCGCTTCTTCCGATGCCGGCAAGATCGGCGGGCGCCCCATCAAGTTTCTCAAGGCCCACGGCTATGCGGGGCGCATCTACCCGGTCAACCCGAAGGCCGCCGAGGTCCAGGGCCTGCCCGCCTACGCCGACATCGGCGCCGTGCCCGATGCGGTGGATCACGCCATCATCGCGCTGCCGGGCAACGCGGTGATTGCGGCCGTCGAGGCCTGCATTTCGCGCGGCGTTCGCTCCGCCACCATCTTCAGTTCCGGCTTCGGCGAAGTGGGCGACGCCGGGCGGCGCGAGCAGGACCGGCTCTCGGCCCTGGCGCGCGAATCGGGCATGCGCATCCTGGGACCCAACTGCATGGGCTTCATGAACCTGCACCAGGGCTTCATCGCCAGCTTCGCCTTCATGGTGGACCTGGGACTGCCGCCGCTGGGGCGCATCGCCCTCGTCAGCCAGAGCGGCGCCTTCGGCGGCCAGGCGCTGGTCATGGCCAAGGACAAGCGCGTGCCCCTGGGCGCCTGGGTCACCACGGGCAACGAGTGCGACGTGGAGCTGGCCGATTGCATCGCGCATTTCGCCCAGGACGCCGGCACCGACGTGATCATGGGCTACATGGAAGGCTGCAAGAGCGCCGACAAGCTGGTGGCCGCGCTCGAACTGGCCCGGGACCACGGCAAGGCCGTGATCATGGTCAAGGCCGGCGGGTCCGAGCTCGGGCGCCAGGCCGTGCAGTCGCACACCGGCGCGCTGGCCGGCAACGACCGCGTGTTCGATGCGATCTTCCGCCAGTACGGCGTGCACCGCGCGCGCTCGGTCGAGGCCTTCTTCGACGCGGCCTATGCGGCAAGCGGCGGGCGCTTTCCGCGCGAGGGCAAGCTGGGCGTGTTCACCGTCTCAGGCGGCATCGGCGTGCTGACGGCCGATGCGGCAGAACCCGCGGGCCTGCAATTGCCCGCCCTGCCCGAGGCAACGCAACGCGAACTCAAGGAACTGCTGCCGCACGCGTCGGTGCGCAACCCCGTGGACGGCACCGCGCAGATCTGGAGCGACTGGCAGGTGTTCGGCACCTTCCTGCGCAACATGGCGCGCGACGGCGACTTCGAGGCCATGCTGCTCTTCTTGACGGCAATGCCCTTCTCGCCCGCGCTGCAGCAGCCGCTGGCGGCGCTGCTCAAGGAACTGCGCTCGGAGTTTCCGGACAAGCTCTTGATCCTGTCCATGCTCGCCCCGCCCGAACTCTCGCGCGAGCTGGGCGATGCCGGCTACCTGCTGTTCGAGGACACGACGCGCGCCGTCAACGCGCTGGCGGCCCTGAAGGAGCTGGGCGCCGCACGCGAACGCGCCGCTGCCAAGCGGCTTGCAGCACGCGCCGCGCCGCCCGCGCAAGACTGGCCCGCGCTGGGCACCGCCCGCAACGAGCACGAGCTCAAGCGCCTGCTGTCGCGCTGCGGCATCCGGGTTGCCGACGAGCACCTGGTGCCCGATGTGCAAGCCGCACTGGCGGCCGCCCGCGAGATCGGCTTTCCGGTGGTGATGAAGATCGCCTCGCCCGACATCCTTCACAAGTCCGATGTCGGCGGCGTGGCGCTCGACATTGCGGACGAGGCAGCGCTCGAGCGCGAATGGCACCGCATGATGGCGCAGGTTCGCGCGGCGCAACCCGCGGCGCGCATCGACGGCGTGCTGGTGGCGCCCATGCTGTCCGGCGGCGTCGAGATGATCGTGGGCGTCACGCGCGACCCGGTGTTCGGGCCCGTGGCCATGGTGGGCCTGGGCGGCGTCTTTGCCGAGCTGTTCGGCGACGTGGCACTGCGCCTGGCGCCGGTGCGGCATGAAGACGCGCTGGAGATGGTGCGCGAGCTCAAGGGCTTTGCCTTGCTCGACGGCGCACGCGGCCGGCCCAAGGCGGATGTCGACGCCCTGGCCGATGCGATCGTGCGGCTCTCGGGCTTTGCCGCCGCCAATGCAGGCGAGATCGAATCCATCGAGATCAACCCCATGCTGGTCATGTCCGAAGGTGCGGGTGCGTTCGCGCTCGACGCGGCGGTGGTCACGCGCAATCCCGGTTGAACGGGGCCGAATCCTCATGTCCGCAAGCGTTACCTTCTACTTCTCGCTGTTGTCCCCCTGGGTCTATTTCGGCGGCCCCCGCTTCCAGAAGATCGTCGCCGGGACGGGCGCCACCGCGATCTACAAACCCATCGACGTGCTGCGGGTGTTTCGCGAAACCGCAGGCGCGCCGCTCGGGCAGCTGCACCCTTCGCGGCAGGCCTACCGGGCGCGCGAGCGCGAGCGCTGGGCGCAGCTGCTCGACATGCCGGTCAGCGCCAAGCCGCGTTTTCACCCGGCCGACGAGTCGCTGGCCGCGCGCATGGTGATCGCCCTGGACGCGCAGGACCATGCCGCCGCGTGGCCGCTGGCCCAGGCCATCCTGGCGGCGGTCTGGGTGCGCGACCTGGACATTGCGGACCCGGCAACCCTGGCGCAACTGGCCAGCGAACAAGGGATGGACGGCAAGGCGCTGCTTGCCAAGGCCCAAGAGCCGGCCACGCTGCAGACCTTTACCGCCAACACCGACGAGGCCTTGGCCGCAGGCGTGTTCGGCGTACCGAGCTTCGTGGTCGGCAGCGAGCTCTTCTTCGGCCAGGACCGCCTGGACTTTGTCGAACGCGCCCTGCGGGCCTGACCCTGCATTTCTTTTCGATTTCCCCGAGGACGGATTCACCATGAAACGCTTCCTGAAGTTCTCTGCAGCCGCCTTGCTGGCGCTGTGCGCAGGCGCATGGGCTTCGGCCCAGACGGTCTACCCGACCAAGCCGATCCACTGGATTTCTCCCTGGGCCCCGGGCGGCGCCAACGACATCCTGTCGCGCGCCATCGGCATGGAAATCGCCAAGACGCTGGGCCAGCCGGTGATCGTCGACAACAAGCCCGGCGCCACCGGCATCATCGGCACCGAGATGGTGGCCAAGGCGCCGCCCGACGGCTACACGATCACGCTGGGGGCGCCCGGCACGCACGCCACGGCGCCCAGCTTCTACCCCAGGCTTCCCTACGACCCGGTGCGCGATTTCACGCCCATCGCCCTGGTGGGCACCGTTCCGAACGTGCTCGTGGTCCATCCCTCCGTGCCGGCGACGACGGTGCGCGAGCTGGTCGCCTACCTCAAGGCTCATCCGGGCCAGCTCAACTTCTCGTCCGTGGGCAACGGCTCCATGCAGCACCTGTCGGCCGAACTGTTCAAGCGCGACGCCGGCGTGGACATGACGCACGTCGCCTACAAGGGCACGTCGGCCGCGTTGGTCGACCTGATGGCGGGGCATGTGCAGGTGGCGTTCGAGAGCATGCCGGCCGTGCTGCCGCTGGTGAATTCCGGCGCCGTGCGCGCCATTGCCGTGACCACGCCCAAGCGCTCCAGCCTGATGCCCAACGTGCCCACCATGGACGAATCGGGCCTGAAGGGCTTCGACGTCACCATCTGGTACGGCGTGTTCGGCCCCGCCGGAATGCAGGCCGACGTGGTGGACAAGCTCAATCGCGCCGTGGTCGGCTCGCTCAGGACGCCCGAGATGTCCAAGCGCCTGGCGGACCTGGGCGCCGACGTCGCGGGCGGGTCGCCGGCGGAGTTGGGCGCCTACCTGCGCCAGCAGACCGGCAAGTGGTCGAAGCTGATCAAGGAGATGAACATCAAGGCGGAGTGAGCACGGCGGCTCAGAGCGACATCGACTGTCGCTGCCCCATCGCCAGCCGCCAGCGCTGCAGGTTCGGATGCGCATCGCCCAGCCGCACCTTCACCACCCGCGCGAAATCGACCGCCACGACCGCCGTGATGTCGGCAATGCTGAAGCGGTTGGCCGCAATGAACTCGCGCTGCGCCAGGCGCGCGTCGAGCGTGTCGAAGAAGTTCTGCACCCGCGCCAGGCCGCGCTGGGCCAGCTCCGGTATCTGCGCATAGTCCACCGGACCAGGCAATGCGCGGTTGGCCATGGACGGCGCGCTGTTGCGCATGGCTTCGGCAATGGCGACCAGGCCTTCGAACTCCACGCGCCAGTTCCAGCTCGCGATCTCGGCCTTATCTTCCGGCGTGGCGCCCAGCAGCGGCGGCTCGGGGTAGCGCGCCTCCAGGTACGCGGCAATGGCGGCGTTGTCGGTCAGGCGCAGGCCGTCTTCCGTCTGCAGCACGGGCACGGTGCATTGCGGATTGACCTGGCGGAACGCCTCGCCGAGCTGCTCGCCGCTGCGCAGGTCCACCTGCACGGTCTCATGGGCAATGCCCTTTTCGGCCAGCAGGATGCGGGCCCGACGGGGGCTGGGCGCCGTAGCGCAGTCGTAGAGAGTGATCACAACAGCTTGTCCTGCGTCCGGGTTTCGAAATCGGTGGCCTCATGGCGCTCGTGCAATTGGCTGGCGGGCTGGCCCCAGGTGCGATTGACCATGCGGCCGCGCCTGGCGGCCGGGCGCGCGGCGATCTCGTTCGTCCAGCGCAGCACATGGGTGTATTGCTCCACCTGCAGGAACTCGCCCGCCTCGTAGAGCTGCCCCTTGACCAGGGTGCCATACCAGGGCCACACGGCGATGTCCGCCAGCGAATATTCGTTGCCCGCGAGGTAGGCGCTTTGCGCCAGGCGCCGGTCCAGCACGTCGAGCTGACGCTTGACCTCCATGGCGTAGCGGTCGATGGCGTATTCGATCTTCTCCGGCGCGTAGGCGTAGAAGTGCCCGAAGCCGCCGCCCAGGAAAGGCGCGCTGCCCATCTGCCAGAACAGCCACGACAGACATTCGGCGCGTTGCGCCGCGTCCTCGGGCATGAAGGCATCGCCGAACTTCTGCGACAGGTAAAGCAGGATTGCCCCGGACTCGAACACGCGCACGGGCTGCGGCCCGCTGTGGTCCACCAGCGCCGGAATCTTGGAGTTGGGGTTGGCCGCCACGAAGCCGCTGCCGAACTGCTCGCCCTCGTTGATGCGCACCAGCCAGGCGTCGTACTCGGCGCCCCGGTGGCCCTGCTCGAGCAACTCCTCCAGCATCACCGTGACCTTCACGCCATTGGGCGTGCCCAGCGAGTACAGCTGCAGCGGGTGCCGCCCCACCGGCAGCGCCTTGTCGTGCGTGGCGCCTGCCACCGGGCGGTTGATGTTGGCGAAGCGCCCGCCGCTGGCCTTGTTCCAGGTCCAGACGGCGGGCGGCGTGTAGGGCTGCTTGAGGTCGTTCATCAGCAGCAATGTACGGGCTCAGAGGCGCTCGACGATGGTGACGTTGGCCAGTCCCCCGCCCTCGCACATGGTCTGCAGGCCGTAGCGCCCGCCGCGCTGGT
>JAFECZ010000089.1 GCA_018241905.1 Pseudomonadota bacterium | reverse complement strand
CCAGTGGGACGCCTTCAAGAACGCGGTGCTCGACTCCTTCTCGGCCGAAGGTGCGCTTGGCTTTGCGTTGGCGCTCGCCGTGGGCAAGACGCTGCACGAAATGGGGCACGCGCTGGTGGCCACGCGCCTGGGGCTGAAGGTGGCCCACATGGGGGTGGCCTTCGTGGTGCTGTGGCCCATGCTCTACACCGACACGGGCGAGGCCTGGAAGCTGCGCAGTGCGCGTGCCCGCCTGGCCATCGCCAGTGCCGGCATCCTCACCGAACTCTCCATTGCGGCGCTGGCCACCCTGGGCTGGGCGCTGTCCGAGCCGGGCGCGCTGCGCGATGCCTTCTTCTACCTGGCCACCACCAACTGGATCCTGTCGCTGACGCTCAACGCCAGCCCGTTCATGCGCTTCGACGGCTACTTCATCCTGTCGGACTTGCTGGACTTTCCCAACCTGCACGAGCGCGCGGGCGCGCAGGCGCGCACCGCGCTGCGCCGCGGCATCCTGGGCCTGGACGAGCCCTGGCCCGAATCCTTTCCCGCGCGGCAGCGGCGCGCGCTGGTTGCGTTTGCCATCGGTACCTGGATCTACCGGCTGGTGCTGTTCGCGGGCATCGCGGTGGCGGTGTACCTGCTGTTCTTCAAGGTGCTGGGCATCTTTCTTTTCCTGGTGGAAGTCACCTGGTTCATCGCGCTTCCGGTCTGGCGCGAACTGCGCCAGTGGTGGGCCAGGCGCACAGCAGTTCCCATGTCACGCCGATTCCTCCTCGCAGCCTTTCTCTTCCTGCTCGCGTTGCTGCTGGCCCTGCCGTGGCAGACCCAGATCCACGCCTGGGGCATGGCCCGCGCCGAACGGCAACTGAGGGTGTATGCGCCTTACCCGGCGCTCATCCGGGAGATTCGTCCGATCGGGGCGGTGCACAAGGGCGATCTCCTGGTGTCGCTGGGGCAGCCGGACATCGTCGAGCGCCTGCAGCGCAGCGACGCAGGTGCACGCAGCTACGACGCACGCCTGCTGGGCCTGCTGGCCGACCCGGCCGGGCTGGAAGAAGAAGCCGCCACGCGCCAGCGCCTGGACGTGCAGCTGCAGGAGGTGCGCGCCGCGCGCTCCGAAATCGAGCGGCTGAGCCTGCAGGCCCCGTTCGACGGCCTGTGGCGAGACGTCGATCCCAACTGGCAGGCGGGCCAGTGGACCGGTGTGCGCAGCGCGCTGGGCGTGCTCTACGACCCGTCGAGCTGGCAGGTGGATGGCTACGTCAAGCCCGACGAGGTGCACCGCATCCAGGTCGGTGCCGGCGTGCGCTTCTATCCTGAAGGCCAGGTCACGCCCATCGAGGGCAGGGTGCTGGCCATTGGGAGCACGCGCGTGGCGCAGCTGGAGCACGCCATGCTTTCTTCCCGTCACGGCGGGCCCCTGGCCACGACGAAGCAGGAAGAGGCGCTGGTGCCCACGCCGTCGCTGTTCCATGTGCTTGTGCAGCTCGACGGGACGCCGCCTGCACGGCAGGAAACGCGCGGCCAGCTTCAGATCGACGGGGCACGCAGCAGCCTGCTGGTCAAGGGCGCGACGCATGCGCTGGCGGTACTGCGCCGCGAAAGCGGCTTCTAGCCCGGCGCAGACGCCAAGCCGAGCGCTCAGGGCGGCGACACCACCACGTACTGCACCGTCGTGCCCACGTACTGCGGCTGGTAGTACGTGCCGCCGCACTGCTGGTACACCACCGCACCCATCTGCACCGGCACGCAAGCCGGGGGCAGGGTGCGTGTCACCGACCCGACGACGGCGGCCGTGGTGGCGACCGCGGCGGTGGTCGCGGCGGCGGCGGCCACCGGATGCCAATTGCGGTCCGCATCCACATCGATATTCACGTTCCGGTTCACGTCGACGTTGGTGCTCCGGTTGATGTTGGTCGCCTGGTTGACGTTGGCACTGCGATTGACCGACGTGCGCGTGCCGCCGGCAGCCGGGCGGTCCGCCATGGCGGCGTCGGCCAGCCCGACCAGCAGTGCCCCGCCCGCGAGCGCATGTGCCAGGCATCGCATCTTTGCGGCATTGCTGTTCATGTCGATGGCCCCCTTCTTCGCTACCTGGCGCCTGCCGGCGGCTGCGGCTTGACCGCCGGCACCTGGGTAATGCGGATCGCGCCCTTGCCGGGCACGTAGGTGAATTCGTTGGCCCGTGGCTGGATGGATGTGAACCAGCTCAATTGCGCGGTGTACTGCGGCTGCTGCGCAATGTCGGTGGTGGTGATGAGCAGCTTGCGCGGCAGGGGCCGGGCGCCGCGCTGGACCCACACCTGCCAGTCCACGCCGGCCTGGCGCAGGGCAAAGTGGTCGCAATCGGCGCCGTCGATGATCGCCGGGCCCACCAGCACGGCCGAACTCACGCTGTTCATGCTGTCTTCGCTCGTGCCCCAGGTGAACAGGTCGGCCAGCGGCAGGTCGATGTCGTAGTCGTTGTTGAGCCGGGCCAGCAGGCTGGCGACCGAGCCGGTGGCAGGCACGCTGGCGTAGTAGTTCATGCGGGGCGCCGCCTGCGTGATCGTCTTGCCGTCGTAGTAGAAGTCGCGCCACACGCGGTCGTTTCGCAGCATGGCGCGCAGCTTGTCGGGCGCGACGTAGCGGTAGCCAACCATGCCGCCGAACTGGACCTTCTGGCCCGAATCGAGCACCTCGTCGATGGTGGTCTGCGAGGTTACCTGGAAGGACTTGAGCGAGCGCAGGTAGGCGCTCATCTGCTGGAGCCGCTCGAAGACCGCCGGGTTGCGCTCGGGGGCGGCCTGGGGCGCCCTGGCCGCTTTGGCCGCATCGCCCGGCGCAGTACCGGCAGACGCGCCATTGCCCGCGCCAATAGTCGAACAACCGGCCAGGAAGAGCACCATTGCGAGGGCGGCCGCATGCATTGGGCGAGGGCGGACGCGCCAGCTGGGCGCCACGGCGTTCGACTTCGTCAATTGGACCTCCTCGTTGGCTCTTCGAGACGGGGCGGCGCAGTCTGGCAGTGGCCCTTGTCGATGTCAAATTGCCTGGCGCCGGAACATGAACAGCCGCACCTTGCGGCCCGTTCCTTCCTCGCAGGACAAATCCGAACACCTTGTGCCCGCGCATTGCCTAGACTTTGAAATCATTGCCATTGGACGAACCGGGGACGACGCACCATGAATTGGGAAACCCACGACATCAGCAACCAGTACGACGAGCTGACCGACTACAACCTCTATGCCACCGATGCCCCGCTGCGCGAGGCCATTGCGCGCGCCGGCGCCGGCTGGGCCGGCGAGGCGCTGCGCGACTACGGCGGCAAGCTGGGCGCAGCCCAGACCTGGCAGTGGGCGGCCCAGGCCAACAAGCACGAGCCCGAATTCGACGCCTTCGATGCGCGCGGCCGCCGCGTGGACCGCGTCGAATTCCACCCCAGCTGGCACGAGCTGATGCGCATGCATCGCGAGGCGGGCTCGGTGTCGCTGGCCTTCCAGAACCCGAACCAGGCCGGCCGCTGGACCGCCTGGGCGGCGCACTTCTACATGGAAGGGCAGGTGGAAGCCGGCTCGATGTGCCCGCTGTCCATGACGCAGGCCTCCATTCCGGTGCTCAGCAAGGAGCCGGGCTTGTGGGCCAGGTACGGCGACAAGCTGATGAGCAACAGCTACGACCCGCGCGACGTGCCGATCGAGCAGAAGCGCTCCATCTGGATCGGCATGGGCATGACCGAGAAGCAGGGCGGCTCGGACGTGCGGGCCAACACCACCACCGCCACGCCCATCGGCGCCGGCGGGCGCGGCGGCGAATACCTCATTCGCGGCCACAAGTGGTTCTTCTCGGCACCCATGTGCGACGCGCACCTGGTGGTGGCGCGCACCGCCGACGGCGGCCCCTCGTGCTTCTTCGTGCCGCGCTGGAAGCCCGACGGCACCAAGAATCCCATCCGCATCCAGCGGCTGAAGGACAAGGTGGGCAACCGCAGCAACTCCAGCAGCGAGGTCGAGTTCCAGGACGCCTGGGGCATCCTGATGGGCGAAGAAGGCCGCGGCATCCCGACCATCATCGAGATGGCCACCTACACCCGGCTGCACTGCGTGCTGGGCAGCAGCGCCATGCTGCGCCAGGCCGCGGTGCAGGCCATTGCCTACGCCCGCCAGCGCAAGGCCTTCGGCAACGTGCTGGCGCAGCAGCCGCTCATGCAGGGCGTGCTGGCCGACCTGGCCCTGGAAAGCGAAGCCGCCCTGGTGCTGGCCATGCGCCTGACGCAGGCCTACGAGCAAGGCGACGACCCCGCGCAGCGCGTGTGGAAGCGCGTCATGACGCCCGCGGCCAAGTTCTGGGTGTGCAAGCGCGCGGTGGAGGTCACCGGCGAAGCCATGGAGGTGTTCGGGGGCAACGGCTATGTGGAGAACGGCCCGATGGCGCGGCTGTTCCGCGAGGCGCCGGTCAACTCGATCTGGGAAGGCTCGGGCAACGTGATGTGCCTGGACGTGATGCGCGCCATCGGCCGCGAGCCGCAGGCCGCGTTTGCGCTGCTTGACGAACTTTCCGAAGGCGCCCGGGACGACGCCCCCGTGCAGGCCGAGGTGGCGGCCCTGCGCGGCATGCTGGGCACCGACCCGGCGCAGCTCGAAGGCCTGGGCCGGCGCTTTGCCCAGCGCCTGGTGCTCAGCGCCCAGGCCGTGCTGCTGCGCCAGCAGGCGCCCGCGGCGGTGGCCGACGCCTTCATCGCCACGCGGTTCGATTCGCAGTGGGGCCGAGTCGTCGGTGCGGTAGACACGCGCAAGATGGACGTGCAGGCCTTGCTGCAGCGCGCGCTGCCGGCCTGAGGTTCATCTTCTACCGCCGCGCAGCACGGCGCGGCGGCCGGCGTCACCAGGTCGGCTCGCGCTCCGGCGTGGCCGTGATGTGGTGGATGGACAGGTCGGCCCCTGTGTATTCCTCTTCGTGCGACAGGCGCAGCCCCAGCGTGGCCTTGAGCGTTCCGTAGACCGCAGTACCTGCCACCAGCGCCCACAGCACCCCCAGCACCACGCCGATGAGCTGCGCGCCAAAGCTCACGCCGCCCAGCCCGCCCAGTGCATGCTGGCCGAAGATGCCGGCTGCAATGCCGCCCCAGGCGCCGCACAGCCCGTGCAGGGGCCACACGCCCAGCACGTCGTCCACGCGCCACTTGTTCTGCGTCAGCGTGAACATCCATACGAAGATGCCGCCGGCCACCGCACCGGTGACCAGGGCGCCCAGCGGATGCATGAGGTCGGAACCGGCGCACACCGCCACCAGCCCGGCCAGCGGTCCGTTGTGGACGAAGCCCGGGTCGTTTCGCCCCAGCACCAGGGCAGACAGCGTTCCGCCGACCATGGCCATCAGCGAGTTCACCGCCACCAGGCCGGAGATCTTGTCGATGGTCTGCGCGCTCATCACGTTGAAGCCGAACCAGCCCACGCAAAGCACCCACGCACCCAGCGCGAGAAATGGAATGCTCGACGGCGGATGCGCGCTCAGCGAGCCGTCGCCGCGATAGCGGTTGCGCCGCGCGCCCAGCAGCAGCACGGCGGGCAGGGCGAGCCAGCCACCCATGGCGTGCACCACCACGGAGCCGGCAAAGTCATGGAATTCGTTGCCGCAGAGCCGGGCAATCCAATCCTGAATTCCGAAGTGCTTGTTCCAGGCAATACCTTCGAAAAGTGGGTACACAAATCCGACGATGGCCGCCGTGGCGATGAGCTGCGGCCAGAATTTGGCGCGCTCTGCAATGCCGCCCGAAATGATCGCCGGAATGGCCCCGGCAAAGGTCAGCAGAAAAAAGAACTTCACCAGCTCGTAGCCGTTCTGGCGAGCCAATTGCTCGGCACCCACAAAGAAGTGCGTGCCGTAGGCCACGCCGTAACCCACCAGAAAGTACACGACGGTGGAAACGGAAAAATCCACCAGGATCTTCACCAGCGCGTTGACCTGGTTCTTCTTGCGCACCGTGCCCAGTTCGAGAAAGGCGAAGCCGGCATGCATGGCAAGAACCATGATGGCACCCAGAAGAATGAAAAGTGCGTTTGTGCCCTGAGTTAGTGCGTCCATGAAGTTTGGTGCCTCGATTGCTCTTGATTGGTGCGCAATCGCGCGTGCGTCGATTGCCTGCGGCGTTCGAAAGCAATATTGGTGCCAAAAGCCCGCGCATGGTGCGCAAGGCCGCGTCGTGGTGCGCACCGCGACGATGCGCGCGGCCGTGCGCTTTCAGCCTGCCTTGCGAAAGCTCGTGTTCACGCGCCGGCGCCCCATCAAGGCGTGCTCGCCTTCGGGCAGCGCGGCGACACCGTGATAGCGCAGGCGGGACGGGCCGCCCCAGATCAGCACATCGCCATGGCTGACGGGCACCTTGATGGGCTTGTCCGAGCGCGACAGGCCGCCCAGTTGAAAGGTGGCGCTCAGGCCGAGCGATAGAGAAACCAGGGGGTGCCCGGCCACCTCCTGTTCGTCCTTGTCCTGGTGAAGGCTGAGCCGGGCGCCGGGCGTGTAGACGCTGATGAGGCAGGCATCCGGCGCGAAGCCTTCGAAGCCGGCCCGCGCGGCGGCACTGTGCGCCAGCCTGGCCAGGCAATCGGGTAGGTCCGGCCAGGGCAGGCCGGTATCGGGGTCCGTGGGCTGGTAGCGATAGCCGCTGCGGTCGCTCACCCAGCCCAGCCGTCCGCAGTTGCTCATGGCCACCGACATCGACTGTCCGCCGGGCGTGACCATGTGGCGGGGCGGTGCCTGCGCCAGCACGGTTTCCAGCGCGGAAACGACCAGCGCCTCGTCGGCCAGGCCGGCACCGGGCAGCAGCACCGCGCCGGCGGCCAGATCGATGCGATCGGGAAGGGAGAAGAGGGAATCCATGGTCCGGCCTGCAGTCTCGAGAGGTCGCGCAGCTGGGCGACCTGGCATTCAGTTGCGGCCAGACACCAGATGCCGCAGCCGCGCCACCACGCTGCCAGACTCATTGTTGCGCGAACCGATGGGCAGGGTGGCATAGCTTGCGCGCTCTTTCTCGAGCACGGACATCAGGGCCGCATGCGTACGCTCGCTGTAGATCCAGATGCCGGACACCACGAAGTGCCCCGGCTTGGCATCGGACTTGGGCTCGATGCGTACATCGACTGCGCCGATGCGCGTCATCGTTTCGGAGCGGGTCGCGGCCAGCGCAGCGCCGTTGGCCATCCAGTCGATCTGGCGCGAGAGCACGAAGCTGATCGCCTGGATCTGCTGGAAGTGCTCGACGATGAAGGCGCAAATCTCGAGAAAGATCAGCCGGCCCACGTGGCGGGGCTCATCGCGCACCGAACCGGTGGGCTCGAAGGCTTCGATGTGCAGTTCGGTGCCGCTGCGCAGCAGGGGCACGGGGTCGAGCTTGGCCAGCAGGTCTTCTCCGGCGAACACCCACATCGGCCGGCCCAGGGTGTAGGGCTCGGCGTCGGGTCCAGTAATTCTGAGAAGGCCAGTGGTCATGGGGTTGGCTCGAAGCGACGGTGCTTCGGCCGGCTCTGGTTTATTTGTTGTTGATTAATGCTTATTGCCGTCATTCCCTCAATGTCGGGCAACCCTGCAAATATAAATTGCGCAACTCCTTGCGAAGGCATGTTGTTGCAGCTGAACCGGGCATTGCAATGGAACAATTCACGAAGTGTTGATTGCGTGTCTGGCGCTTCGTTCCGCAAGGCGCGCGATGAGAAATGCCGAAACCGACGAATGGTCGGTCCGGCAATTCATCGGTCGATCGGAAATGCGGACTTTCAGCCTATTCCCACCAGGCTTCGATCTGCAGGCCTGCCAGCGTGGCGCTGGAACGGCCATTGAACGTGCCGGCAGCGCGCACTGCATCGTTACCTCCGACGTGTGACACATAAAGGCGCAATTCGGGCCGCGTCCAGAACTTGGTGTTGGGTGCCACCGCAACGCCCAGCGTTTCCTTGTGCAGGCGCTGGATGTCGGAGCCGTCGGTCTTGAGCGTGGCGTAGTTCATGTCGGCATACAGCTTGACGTGCTGCGCCACGCCCCACGACACGCGCCCGCCAAGGGCGAGGTTCTTCGTCGTGAGCTCGGTGTCGCTGGGCTTGAGCGTCTGATAGCCGATCATGGCCTGGCCGCCGAAGCGCCCGATCTGCCAGTTGAGTGCATCCACCACCCGCAACTGCTTGGCGCCCGCGTTATAGGTGGTGGTTGTCACCGTCCGCGGGTTGGGGTTCACGGCCAGGCCCTGCGTCGGGCAGCTGCCGTCGGCGTTGGGCGTGGTGGTGCAGATGAAGGCGCTGCCCGGCGCCGCGCTGGTCTGCTGGCCGTTGAGCGCATAGAACTTGCCGCTCAGATTGGCGTGCCCTTCGGAGCCCTGCAGGAACAGCGAGTTGGTCGCCGCCTCGCCGAGCTTCTGGTTGTACAGGGCGCCCAGCGCCGTGCCGCTGGACTTGTCGGCAAAGTCGCCGTGCACCAGCCCGGCCGTGAAGGTCAGCTTGCCGCCTTGGCCCAGGGGAATGTCTCGCCACTGGAAGTTCAGGCGGTTGGCGTTGCTGGTGGAGGTGCTGTCGTCGGTCGTGCCTTCGGTATACGCCGCGATGTTCAGGGTGCCCAGCGAGCCCAGCTTGATGCCGTCGACACCGGCCCCGAAGTTGTCGCCGTCCTCCATCAGCCAGTCGTCGATGATGTGCACGTCCTGGACGCGGTGGTAGCGCTGGCCGCCCCAGAAGCTGGCGTCGGGCGCAAAACTCAGGCCCTTGATGTCGGCGTAGATCTGCTTGGTGCCGTGCGCGTTGACCGATTGCGCGTTGTACAGGTAGGGCATCCAGTACACGCCGACCTTGGTGCCGGAAATGTCCCACTTCTTGCCGATGCCGAATTCGAGGTAGGTATCGCCCTCGTTGCCCAGCCGGTTGTAGCCCAGCTCGCCCAGGCCGTAGTGGCCCTTCGGCAGGTTGTCGTTGGCGTAGTAGGCGCCGGTGCGCATGTAGCCGACGAACTCCAGGCCGAGCTGTTCGCCGGCCTTCCTGGCCACGTCCGAGCCGACCGCGTCCGTGTTGGTGTTGGTGAACTCTTCTTCGGGGGATGCGGGCGTGGGTGCCGGGCTGGCCGGTGCCGCGGCCGGTGGGGCATCGGCCGCCCGGGCAACGGGGCCGCCCGCCAAGGTGACCGTCACGGCTGCCAGCGGCAGCCACGAAACAGCAAAACGAAATCTCATCTTCTTCAAGCCTCCCTGCTTTTGTTTTGTCTTTTCCGATGTGTCGCCAGCGCCCACCTGGCGTAGTTCGGGCGTTGCTTCTGCAGTGCGGTGTCTTGTCAGCCTCCGTTCATGAGTCGTGTCAGGTCTCGTTCACCCACCGCAGCCGGTGCATGCCGCGCAGGTAGTTCGAGGGAACGAAATGGCGCAGGTCCGCAATCACCTGGTCGGCCGCCAGCAACACCCGCGCATTGCCCACCCCCACGGCGAACATGCCGGCGGCCCGGATGGCCTGGACGCCGGCCACGGCGTCCTCGATGCCCACGCAGTCCTGCGGCGCAGCGCCGAGCGCCCTGGCTGCGGCCAGGAACACTTCCGGATGCGGCTTGGAGTTGCGGATGTGGTTGGAATCGACCACGTGATCGAAGACCCGCGCGATGCCCAGGCGCTCCAGCACCAGGGCGGCGTTCTTGCTGGCCGAGGCCAGCGCCACGCCGCAGCCCGCCGCGCGCGCCGAGTGCAGCGCATCGAGCGCGCCGGGCAGCAGGTCGGCCGGCGTCATCTTTTCCACCAGTGCCAGGTAATGGGTGTTCTTGCGCTCGGCCATTGCGAGCTTCTCGCCGGCGCCGAACTGCTGGGTGCCCAGGGCAAGGAGGCGTTCGAGCGAATCCATGCGCGACAGGCCCTTGAGCTGCTCGTTGTCCTGTTCGCCGAAGGCAATGCCCAGGTCCAGCGCCAGGGCGCGCCACGCGACGTAGTGCAGCTCGGCGGTGTCGGTGATGACACCGTCCAGGTCGAAGATGAAGGCGCTCGGCCGGGGCTCGTGGTTCATGCGGGTACTCGCTCGTCGACAAGGGGGGAGGGCACCGGGAAGGACGCGCGCGGTGCGGCGCGCGTGAGCAGAACCGTCTCGCCGCGGTGCATCAGCGAGAGTTCGGCCCCGTGCAGGAGCTGGTAGTGCGTGCCCAGGTGGTCGACGCACACCCGGAGCTGCGCACCGGCCGTCTTGAGCTTGAAGGCGTATCGCTTCCAGCCGTTGGGCAGTTGCGGTGCAAACGCCGGGACGCCGCGCCGCATGCGCAGGCCGCCGAACCCGGCCACCACTCCGTGCCAGGCGCCTGCCATGGCCGCGGTGTGCACGCCGTTGACCGTGTTGCCATGGTGATCGTCCAGGTCGGTGCGCACGCCGTCGACGAAGTAGTCGTAGGCCTTGGAGGCATAGCCGACCTCGCTGGCGACGATGCCGAAGATGCAGCGCGACAGCGATGAGTCGTGGGTCGTGAGCGGCTCGTAGTAGTCGAAGTCGCGCTTCTTGTCGGCCTGCTTGAACTGATCGCCCAGCAGCAAGAGGGCCAGCAGCACGTCGGCCTGCTTGCAGACCTGGTGCCTGTAGATCACCAGCGGGTGGTAGTGCAGCAGCAGCGGGCGCCGCGTGCCTGCGGCCGACAGGTCCCAGCGCGGCTTCGAAAGAAAGCCGTCGTCCTGCGGGTGGATGCCGAGCTCGCTGTCGTAGGGCAGGTACATCAGGTCGGCAGCGGCGCGCCAGCGCGCCGGCTCGCCGGCATCCAGCCCGATGCGCTGCTGGATGCGCCGGTCCGCGGCCGGGTTGGCGGCGGCCAGCCAGTGCGCCACCTCGTGGGCGAAGCGCAGGTGCATCTGCGCCATGGCGTTGGTGTAGAAGTTGTTGTCGACCAGCGCCGTGTATTCGTCCGGGCCGGTCACGGTGTGGATCTGGAAGCTCTCTGCGCCGCCCCGGCAGCTCATGGCGCCGTGCGAGAGCCAGATGCGCGCGGTCTCGAAGACGAGTTCGGCGCCCATGTCGGCCATGAAGGCGTCGTCGCCCGTGGCTTCCCAGTAGCGCTTCACGGCGTGGGCAATGTCCGCGTTGATGTGGATCTGCGCCGTGCCGGCGGGAAAGTAGGCCGAGCATTCGCCGCCGGCAATGGTCCGCCATGGAAACAGGGCGCCTTGCGGATGGTTCAGCTCGCGTGCCCGGTCCCGGGCGGCGCCGAGCGTGTGGAAGCGGTACGCCAGCAGCTTGCGCGCCAGTTCGGGCCGGGTGTGCAGCAGCACCGGGAAGACGTAGATCTCGGTGTCCCAGAAGTAGTGGCCGTCGTAGCCGCTGCCGGTCACGCCCTTGGCGGCAATGTTGGTGCGCCCATCGCGACCGGCGGATTGCAGCAGGTGCAACAGGTTGAAGCGCATGCCCTGCTGCAGCAGCTCGTCGCCTTCGATCTCGACGTCGGCGTCCTGCCACCAGCGCTCCAGCGCGTCGCATTGCTCGGCCAGGAGCTTGTCGAAGCCCTTGCTTGCGGCCCGGTGAAGCAGGTCGGCGGCGGTGCGCGCAAGCCGGGAGGACGGCGTTTCCATCGAGCTGACCAGCGCGCAGTACTTGGTGAGCACGACGCGCTCGTTGGCCGCGAGCTGCACGCGGTAGCGTGTGCCGGGGCAATCGGCCTCGCCGATGGGCTGCGAGGCGACGGTGCCGCCGTCCACCTGCTGCGCAACGGCGCTGGCCAGGAGCAAGCCGCTGTGCCGCGTGCGATGGACCAGCATGATCGAGTCGCCGTCGCGGCTGGCGTCGATGCGAACCAGGGCGCTGCCTGCGGCGGTGGAACCCAGGCGAGGGTCGTCGGTCGCCGCGACGGTCTTGCTGCGCGCATCGAGGGACGACTCGATGGTGATGCACAGGGCCTCGTCCATCGCCATAACCGAGAATTCGATGACGTACAGCTGCGGCTGCTCCATGCAGGCAATGCGGCGGCTTTGCACCGATACACGCTTGCCGCCGGGGGATGTCCAGACAAGGCTTCGGCACAACGATGCTTCGCGCATGTCGTAGACGCGGCGATAGTTCTCGATGCTTCCGGTGCGCGGGTCGAAGGCCTCGTCGCCCACGGCCCAGCGGATCAGCTTGCCGTTGGGCACCTCCACCAGGAACTGGTTCTGGCTGGCCAGCCCGAAGGCGACTTCCGGGTGGTAGATGCTTTCGGTGTCGTGAAAGCCGTTGATGTAGACGCTGTCCTGCGTGGTGCCCGGCCACAGGTCGCCTTCTTCATGCGAGCCGCGCACGCCGATGCGTCCGTTGCCCAGCGCGAACAGCGTCTCGTGCAGGCCGGCGCGGCCGGTGTCGTGCGTGCGCTCCACCAGCCGCCACGATTCGTGGCCCAGGGACTGCGAAGAAAAAATAGGCATGAGCTGACCCATGACGGGGGCAGGCCCCGCCCGAAAGGTTGTGGATTGAAGAGAAGGGGGCCGCCCGCGATGCGGGCAGGGCGTCAGGCCGGCGCCGGCGTCATGTGGCCATGGCCGTGCGCGTGATCGTGACGCCGGCCAGCATGGGCTGGGTCATGAGGTTCTCGCCCACGGTGCGCGGCACGGCCACGTCGGACTCGTCGAACAGATGCAGGCTCCTGGACGGAAAGTGCAGGTGGATCGGATTGCCGACCGCGGTGGAGGCCTCTCCGCTTTCGCGAACCGTGACCAGTTCGCCGCCCGACAGGCGCACGTACAGATAGCTGGCTTCGCCCAGCTGCTCGATGAACGCCACCAGCCCGTGCACCACGTTGTCCCCCGGCCTGGAGACGATCTGCACATGCTCGGGCCGGATGCCCAGCGTGACTGGGCTTTGCGCCGGCAGCCGGCGCGCATCGACTTCGGCCCGGATGTCCAGGTCGCCCACCCTGGCGACGGCGGACTTGCCGTCGGCGCCCGCGAGGTTGGCGGCCACGAAGTTCATCTTGGGGCTGCCGATGAAGCCCGCCACGAACTTGTTCACCGGATGGTGGTAGAGCTGCAGCGGCGCGCCGAACTGGGCCACGCTGCCGTCGCGCTGCACCGGATCGCCCGCATTGAGCAGCACGATCTTGTCGGCCAGCGTCATGGCCTCGACCTGGTCGTGGGTGACGTAGATCATGCTGGCGGTGCCGATGTCCTTGTGCAGCTTGGCGATCTCCAGCCGGGTTTGTACGCGCAGCGATGCGTCCAGGTTGGACAGCGGCTCGTCGAACAGGAATACCTGCGGTTCTCGCACGATGGCGCGGCCGATCGCCACGCGCTGGCGCTGCCCGCCCGACAGCTCCTTGGGCCGGCGCTGCAGCAGCGCATCGAGCTGCAGGATTCTCGAGGCCTTGCGCACGCGCTGGTCGATGCCTGCACCGCCGGTCTGGGCCTGCTTCAGGCCGAAGGCCATGTTGTCGTAGACCGTCATGTGCGGATAGAGCGCGTAGCTCTGGAACACCATGGCCACGCCGCGGCGCGAAGGCGGCACCTCGTTCACGCGGCGCCCGTCGATGGACAGGTCGCCGCCGCTGATGTCCTCCAGGCCTGCCACCATGCGCAGCAGCGTGGACTTGCCGCAGCCCGAGGGGCCGACGAAGACGACGAACTCGCCCGGGTCGATGTCGAGGTCCACGTTGCGGATCGTGTCCAGGCTGGCCTTGTCGTAGCGCTTGCGCACTTCTCGGAACTGGATGGCGGTCATGTGGCGGTTCTTTTCTCTGCTTGTCGTTTTGTAGTTGAAGAGGGCCGGTTCAGCCCTTGACCGCGCCGGAGGTCAGCCCGCCGACGATCTTGCGCTGGAAGGCCAGCACCAGGGCGATGAGAGGCAGCGTGACCAGCACCGAGGCGGCCATGATCTTTCCCCATGGGATCTCGTACTTGTCGGCCCCGCTGATGAGCGAAATGGACACCGGCACGGTGCGCTGGTCGTTGTCCAGCACGAAGGTGAGCGCAAAGAGGAACTCGTTCCAGGCCGCGATGAAGGCCAGCAGCCCGGTGGTCACCAGCGCCGGCCACATGACCG
>JAFECZ010000899.1 GCA_018241905.1 Pseudomonadota bacterium | reverse complement strand
GACAAGTTCGAATACCGCCGCGGCTACAAGTTCTCGACCTACGCCACGTGGTGGATCCGCCAGGCCATCACGCGCTCGATCGCCGACCAGGCCCGCACCATCCGCATCCCGGTGCACATGATCGAGACCATCAACAAGATGAACCGCATCAGCCGTCAGCACCTGCAGGAGTTTGGCTTCGAGCCCGATGCATCCATCCTGGCGGCCAAGATGGAGATCCCCGAGGACAAGATCCGCAAGATCATGAAGATCGCCAAGGAGCCGATCTCGATGGAAACCCCCATCGGCGACGACGACGATTCGCACCTGGGCGACTTCATCGAGGACAGCACCAACACCGCGCCGATCGACGCGGCCATGCAGGCCGGCCTGCGCGACGTGGTCAAGGACATCCTGGACAGCCTGACCCCGCGCGAAGCCAAGGTGCTGCGCATGCGCTTCGGCATCGAGATGAGCACCGACCACACGCTGGAAGAAGTGGGCAAGCAGTTCGACGTGACGCGCGAGCGCATCCGCCAGATCGAGGCCAAGGCGCTGCGCAAGCTCAAGCACCCCAGCCGTTCGGACAAGCTGCGCAGCTTCATCGATACCCTGTAAGCTTGCACTTGTTTGGTGCGTGAGCTTCGGCTCCGCGCACCTCACGCCGCCCGGTTCTCTCGCACCTGCGGAAGAGCCGGGCGGTTTTGTTTTTTCTGCCCCCCTTTCTTTGCCCTCATGAATCCTGAAGCCGCCACCATCTGGAGAGCGCCCCGCTGGGCGCTGGCCGTGCTGCTGGCGGTGCTGGGCATGCTGGGGCCCTTCTCCATCGACACCTACATCCCGGCTTTCTCCGGCATTGCGAGGTCGATCGGCGCCAGCCCGGTCGAGATGCAGCAGACGCTGTCGGCCTACCTGTTCGGCTTCGCCTTCATGAACCTGTTCCATGGCGCACTGTCCGACAGCTTCGGGCGCCGGCCCGTGGTGCTCAGCGGCATCGCGGTGTTCACGCTGGCCTCGCTGGGCTGCGCGCTGTCGCAGACCATCGGGCAGCTGGTGCTGTTCCGCGCCTTGCAGGGCATGGCGGCGGGCGCGGGCATCGTGGTGTCGCGCGCGGTCATCCGCGACATGTTCCCGCCGGCCGAGGCGCAACGGGTGATGAGCCAGGTGACGATCTACTTCGGCATCGCCCCGGCCATCGCGCCC
>JAFECZ010000898.1 GCA_018241905.1 Pseudomonadota bacterium | reverse complement strand
GATCTTGCGTACCGCGCTCGCGTATTCAGCCAGCACGACGCCGGCCAGGCGCGCGACTTCGTTGGCGATGAGCGTCAGGCGCCCTCGCCCCTCGTCCAGCCTCTTCTTGAAGTCGAACTCGTCCGCCGGCAGCGGTGACTGCAGGAAGGCGCGCTCCAGCGCAACGTCGATGATCTGTGCGCGCAGCTCCTCCAACGTGCCCAGCGGCATGAAAGCCACCGCCATCTTCTGCAGGTCGGGGATGTTCTTTTCCAGGTACTTCAGCGCGTCCTTGAGCTGCAACGCAAACAGGCGGCGCAGGCCGGCGCGGTGCTTGCCGGCCGCAATTTCGGGCTCGTCGAACACCTCGATGGTGACTGCGTCGCCCGCGTCCACCAGCGCCGGGAAACCGACCAGCGACTGCGCGCCTCGACGCACTTCCATCAACTCGGGCAGCTCGCCGAAGGTCCAGGCCGTGTAGCGCTGGCCGGCCGGGATCGCAGGCGTGGCGTCGGCCTTGGCGGCCGTCTCCACCACCTTGCCCTTGGGCGCCGTGTCCTTCGCTTGTTCCGCCCCCGCTGCCGCCTTCTTCACCTGGATGCCGGCCAACGCCTGGAAGGCGCCGCGCGCCTGTGCGCCCAACTCGGCCTTCAATGCGCCCAGATTGCGGCCGCTGCCCAACTGCCGGCCGTGCTCGTCCACCACGCGAAGGTTCATGAACATGTGCGGCGCCAGCATGTCGAGCTTGAAGTCGGTGCGCTTCACGTCCAGGCTGGTGGCGTCGCGCACGAGCTTGAGCAGCGCGTCGGTGAGCGAGCCATGGCCGAAGGCCTCGGGCGCGCACAGCTGGCCGGCATAGCGCGCCGCGGTTTCCGGCAGCGGCACCAGCCGGGAGCGCGGACGCTGTGGCAGGCTCTTGAGGAGCGCCTGGATCTTGTCCTTGAGCATGCCCGTCACCAGCCACTCGCAGCGCTCTTCGCTCACCTGGTTGAGCACGAAGAGCGGCACGGTGGCCGTCAGGCCGTCCTTGGCGTCGCCGGGCTCGTGCAGGTAGGTGGCCGCGCAGTCCACGCCGCCCAGCCGCAAGGTCGGCGGAAAGGCCTGGGTGGTGATGCCCGCCGCCTGGTGGCGCATGAGTTCGTCGCGCGTCAGGTACAGAAGGCGCGGCGCCTCGCGCGAGGCGCCTTTCCACCAGCTCTCCAGAC
>JAFECZ010000897.1 GCA_018241905.1 Pseudomonadota bacterium | reverse complement strand
CTTCGGGATCATGATCGACGCCGGCCTTTTCGACCCGGTGGTGCGCGTCATCCTGCGCCTGGTCGGCGGCGATCCGATGAAGATCGTGGTGGGCACCGCGGTGCTGGCCATGACCGTGAGCCTGGACGGCGACGGCTCGACCACCTACATGGTGACCGCCGCTGCGCTGCTGCCGCTGTACACCCGGCTGGGCATCAGCAAGCTCGTGTTCTGCTGCGTGGTGATGATGGCCGGGCAGAACATGAACATCCTGCCCTGGGGCGGTCCCACGGCACGCGCCGTGAGCGCGCTCTCGCTGGAGATGGGCGACGTGTTCGTGCCGCTGATCCCGGCCATGGTGGTCACCGGCCTGTGGGTGCTGTTCGTGGCCTACCTGATGGGCATGCGCGAGCGCCGCCGCCTTGGCGTGATGAAGCTGGACATCGACCTCGCGCATCCCGAGGCCGCGCTGGTGGGCAACGACCCGTCGCTGCAGCGCCCCAAGCTGCTGTGGTTCAACGTGCTGCTCACCGTGACGCTGATCGGCCTGCTGATCTGGGGCGTGATGCCGCTGCCGGTGCTGTTCATGGTGGCCTTTGCCATTGCCGTGAGCGTGAACTATCCCGACATGCAGGTCCAGAAGGAGCGCATCGCGCACCATGCGGAGAACGCCTTGCCGGTGGTCGCGCTGATCTTCGCGGCCGGGGTCTTCGTGGGCATTCTCTCGGGCACCAAGATGATCGACGCCATGGCCGACAGCGTGATCCGCGGCGTGCCCGCCTGGATGGGGCCGTACATGGGGCTGGTGACGGCCGTGCTGAGCATGCCCTTCACCTTCTTCATCTCGAACGACGCCTTCTATTTCGGCGTGCTGCCCATCCTGGCGAAGACAGCGGTGGCCTACGGCTTCACGCCGGCCGAGATCGCACGCGCCTCGCTGGTCGGCCAGCAGGTGCACCTGCTCAGTCCGCTGGTTGCGTCGACCTACCTGCTGGTGGGCCTGGCCCAGGTCGAAATCGGCGACCACCAGCGCTACACAATGCTGTGGGCCATCTCCGCGGCGCTGGTGATGATGCTGGCCGTGTTCGGCCTGGGCATCGTTCCGCTCGTTCGCCACCTCGGCTAGACGCGCCACGGCGGCGGCGATGCAAGGTACGGATCCCGGCGCCTCAGCCCGGATTCTCGAAGCCCTGGCGCCACCGGCTG
>JAFECZ010000896.1 GCA_018241905.1 Pseudomonadota bacterium | reverse complement strand
TACGGCGCCGTGGATCCGAGTTGCTCGCGCGCGCGGCCCAATTCCGCCCGGGCAACCGTGCGCAGGTGCACTTCGTCAGGCCCATCCAGGAACCGCATCGCGCGTCCCCAAGACCAAAGGAAGGACAACGGCGTGTCCGGCGTAAGGCCCATGGCGCCGAACACCTGGATGGCCCGGTCCAGTACCCGGGTCTGCAGTTGGGCCGCCACGAGCTTGATCGCAGAGACATCCGTGTGCGTCGACTTGTTGCCGCGCGCGTCCATTTTCCACGCGGCCTGCAGCACAAGCAGCCGGGCTTGGTCGATCTCCACGCGGGAATGGGCGATCCAATCCTGCACGTTGGAGAAATCGCCCAGGTGCTTGCCGAAGGCGCTGCGCGTCAACGCTCGCTCGCACATCATTTGCAAGGCGAGTTCGCATTGCCCGATCGTCCGCATGCAGTGATGCACTCGCCCCGGCCCCAGCCGCGCCTGCGCCAGCGCGAAGCCCTCGTGCTCCGCGCCGAGCAGATGGTCCAAAGGAACACGCACATCCTGGAAGGTCACTTCGCAATGCCCTTCAGGCGCGCAGTGGTTCATGATGGGAACGTTGCGGACGACGCGAAAACCGGGCGTGTCCAAGGGCACGATGACCATGGAGTGGCGCTTGTGCCGCGGCGCGCTGTCGGCTTCGTCCGTCACACCCATCACGATGGCGAACCTGCAATTAGGATGCATGGCGCCGGTGGTGAACCACTTGCGGCCATTGATGACGTAGTGGCCAGCCTGCCGCCGGATTGTCGTTCGGATGTTCGTCGCGTCTGACGAAGCCACGTCGGGCTCCGTCATCGCGAAACACGAGCGGATCTGCCCTTCCAGCAGCGGCACCAGCCAGCGTTCCCGCTGCGCGGGCGTTGCGAACAGGTGCAGCAACTCCATGTTGCCAGTGTCCGGGGCATTGCAGTTGAAGACTTCGGCCGCCCACGGGACCGCGCCCATGATCTCGGCCAGCGGCGCATACTGCAGGTTCGTCAGCCTGGTCCCCGGCTCGTCATCGCGAAGCCCCGGGAGAAACAGGTTCCAGAGCCCCGCCTCGCGGGCACTCTGCTTCAGCGGCGCGATGACCGGCGTTGGATACGTCCCGCTGGACGCGAGTCGCTCGAACTCGCCGATGGCAGGAACGACGTGGCTGTCCATGTAGCGCCGCA
>JAFECZ010000895.1 GCA_018241905.1 Pseudomonadota bacterium | reverse complement strand
CGCGTACGGGACCATGGTGAGTGCGGATATGTCCGCGAACGGCACCGGAAGGATCTGGCCCCTGGAGGCGGTCGCCCGAAGCTTGACGCCCGGGCTGCAGGTGCCGCGCATTCCCAGCGTGTCCCAGGCGGTCGTACGGGTCAGTTCATATTCACCGCGCCGCACAAGGGCAAGCACCTGGTCGTTCTCGGCGGCATCCGCGCCGGCACGCGCGGTCACGAGAATGGCATCAGCCTCTTCGCAGTACGACCCTGTCGTGCCGTTCTTCTCGACAAGAAGTTGATCGCCGTTGGCATCGACGGCGCAGATGCTGCGCCGCGTGTCTCCAGCGGTTCCCACTTCCGAAGTGATCGATGCGACGAGCCATTGCTTGAGCGCAAGCTCGCGGATGAAGGCGTTGATCTCGGCATGGTGGCCGCCGTGGCGCTGCAGGCATCCCAGTTGGCTGTAGTGCATGGCCAGCACCATGGCGCTGGAGGCGCAGCCTTCGGCGAGCGCGGACACAATGGCCCCCAGTTGCTGAAGGCCGAGCCCGGCGCCGCCACGATCTACGGGCAACGGCGCCGACAGCAGACGCGCCGCCTTGAGTGCATCGATCGTTTCTTGCGGAAATCGCGCCTTGGCATCGACGTCGCTGGCATGCAGCGCAGCCACCTCCTGGGCGATTTGCCGTGCCGCTCGGAGCATTTCCGCACCGTCGACCGACCGAGCGGCGTTCGTGCCGACAGTTGGGGCGCGGTCGGCCTGTTGTTGTGCCTGTGCCATGGTGTTCAACGCCCTTCTCCCTTGATGACCACCCGAGTCGTTCTCAGGAAAATCTTCTGATCCAGCCAAAGGGACCAGTTCTCAACGTATTCGACGTCAAGCTGCACGCGCATTGAATAAGGAAGGCGATTTCGCCCGCTGATTTGCCACAAACCGGTAATGCCTGGTCGCATTGCGCAATAGTGAGCCCATCCGCTTCCGTACAGGCTACGCTGGCGGACCATGCAAGGACGAGGCCCCACCAGACTCATGTCACCCTTCAAGACATTGATCAATTGCGGCAATTCGTCAATGCTGAAGCGCCGGATGAATTGCCCGAATGGAGTAATGCGGGGGTCTTGCCTGAGTTTTTGGAATTCTTTCCATTCCCGGCGGGCGTCTTCGTTCTTTTGAAGAAATTCCTCCAGAATCTTGGACGAATTGT
>JAFECZ010000894.1 GCA_018241905.1 Pseudomonadota bacterium | reverse complement strand
GGACAAAGCCGACCCAGGCGCCGGTGGCGACCAGGAAGGCGATCACAAGCAGAACGCGGCGTAGGGTCAGGGCGCCACATTACCCCCATCGCGCGCCGGCGTCACCGCATCATTTGCCTTCGCGATAGCCCTTGCCCTGCATGCACAGGTTGCGAAGCTCGTCCAGATCCCCCTTGGGTGTCTTGTTCAGGCGGATCTGGTATTCGCATTCGGACACGGCTGTCTTGGCGTCCTCCTCGGTCTTGGAGTAGCGGGGCGGGGAGGAACTGCAGGCCGCAAGCATCAGTGGCACAGCCATGGCGGCGAGACTTGTTGAACGTATGGCGCGCATTGGTCGAACCCGGATGTAAATCAGGCTTCGAAGTTATCCCGCGCAGCACCGCGCGGGCGCGCGCGCTGTGCGCAATGTCCGGTAGGACAGCATCCCATCACGTGCAGGATTCGGCGCCGTCGGGCTCGTCCCGGCCCCTTTGACCGGGGCAAAAGAAAAGGCGGCCAACCTGCGAAGGCTGGCCGCCCAGTGCACCGGCACGAAGCCAGTGCGCTCGATCAGAACTTGTCGAGCACGGCGCCCGAGCTGGCGCTCGATGCATTGAACGCAAACTTGGCCTGCACGCCGCGCGTGTAGCGCGGGGCGGGCGGCGTCCAGCCTTCGCGGCGCTTGGCCAGTTCGGCTTCGGGCACGTTCAGCTCCAGCTTGAGCTGGTGCGCGTCGATGGTGATCGAGTCGCCTTCCTTCACGAAGGCGATGTTGCCGCCCGCAGCCGCTTCGGGCGCCACGTGGCCCACCACCATGCCCCAGGTGCCGCCGGAGAAGCGGCCATCGGTGATCAAGCCCACGCTCTCGCCCAGGCCGGCGCCGATGAGCGCGCCGGTGGGAGCCAGCATCTCGGGCATGCCGGGGCCGCCCTTGGGGCCCAGGTAGCGCAGCACCATCACGTCGCCGGCCTTGATCTTGCCGGCCAGGATGGCCGCCAGGGCCGACTGCTCGTCGTCGAACACGCGGGCCGGGCCGGTGATGACCGGGTTCTTCAGGCCGGTGATCTTGGCGACCGAGCCTTCGGGCGAGAGGTTGCCCTTCAGGATGGCCAGGTGGCCTTGCGCGTACATGGGCTTGTCGATGGGGCGGATCACGTCCTGGTCGGCGCGCGGCGCATCGGGCACGTCGGCCAGCGTCTCGGCGATGGTCT
>JAFECZ010000893.1 GCA_018241905.1 Pseudomonadota bacterium | reverse complement strand
CGCAGCCGATTCCGTTTGGCTCGGGAGTTGATTGCGATGAAATTCGCAACTGCCTGTTTCAGGGTTACTTGACTTTGCTGCTCTCCTGCGGACAGGATGCAAGTCAAGTATTGCGGGTGGATCCTGGTTCAGGCTCATGTTCAGCCGCCTTTGCCTTGCGCCTTCGCAGGTGCGTCCACGAGCTGGAAGCAACTCATATCCGCCATCTCTGGAGCTTGAGTATGCAGATCGAACCGCAACGCTCTGGACGCGACGAGCATACGAATGGTGCGAAGGCCCGTTCCAACCGGCGCACCTTTTCGTAGGTCGTAGTCGTCGCAGAACGCACCGAGTCGTCCACTGAATGAGCGATCGCGAAGGTGCTGTAGCATCAACTGTTGATGATCTCGCCAGAACTGAGCGTCCGACTCGCGCACGCCAAGTTCCGGCAGGCTGCGCCGGACCCAACTCAAGTTCTTGACTACCGACGCCGGTACTAGATTGCTAATAATCAAGCGGTGCGTGGCGCCAAGCCGCTCCAGGGACACGCGCATAATCTCTTCCAACTCTAGTACGCGCTGCCAATTTCCTTGTTCGGCAGGCTTGGAGCTCCATCCTTCGGTGAACTTGTCCTGCACCTCCCCGAAGTCCAGGAGGAAGTCAATTGTCATCACCTGCGGGATGTTGGTTCGGGGATAACAAGGGTAGGCAATCTTGAGGCTATGGGCCACTTCGCGTGTGAGATCCCGCGATAGTGGGAACTGCTCACGCAATTGGGTGACATTGCTCGCCCGCTCGAGCAGCATGAACAGGTCTTGCTCTGCCGTCGAGAACAGGTGGATCTCCCGCTCGAAGCGCAAGCTAGGTATCGGGTTGGTTACTCCGTCAGAATAGAAGTCCCCGACCTTGCGCCACGGCTGGTAGTTGGGGCCTTCGCCTTGGCCACGTCGCTGGCGGTGAAGGTCCTCGATCTTCTCTTCCGTCCAAACTTGAATACCCCGCGTCATCTTTGCCCTCCTCTTGCCTGTTCTGAGAGTGCGTTGTTGTCACGTATGCCGATGTGAAGAAAACGGTGGCAGCGGTCGAATGGCAGCGCGCAGTAGTCCACGTTGTCGACAACAGGAAGACAGTCGTGCAGTTGCATGGGTAGTCCGTCTTCCATGCGTGCAGCCTCAAACCACGCGCGGACGGTCGGGGCAGGGGGCATTGACCGGATGCATT
>JAFECZ010000892.1 GCA_018241905.1 Pseudomonadota bacterium | reverse complement strand
ATCTGGCTGATCGTGGTGGCGGTGCTGATCTCGCGCGGGCTGAAGAAGACGGGGCTGGGGCAGCGCATCGGCCTGTACTTCATCTCGCTGCTTGGCAAGAGCACCATCGGCATCGGGTACGGGCTGGCGGCGTGCGAGCTGATCCTGGCGCCCTTCACGCCCAGCAACACGGCGCGCGGCGGGGGCATCGTGCACCCCATCATGCGCTCCATTGCCAGCGCCTTCGACTCCGACCCCGAGAAGAAGACCGAAGGCCGCGTGGGCACCTACCTGGCGCTGGTCAACTACCACGCCAACCCCATCACCTCGGGCATGTTCATCACGGCCACGGCGCCCAACCCGCTGGTGGTCGACTACGTGGCCAAGGTGACCAACCAGAACTTCCAGCTGAGCTGGGGCACCTGGGCGCTGGCCATGCTGGTGCCGGGGCTGGTGTGCCTGTTCCTCACGCCGCTTGCGATCTACCTGCTGTCGCCGCCCGAGCTCAAGAAGACGCCCGACGCGGTGAGCTTCGCGCGCGACCAGCTCAAGGCCATGGGCCCGCTCAGCCCGAAGGAGCGGGTCATGGTGGGCATCTTCGCCATGCTGCTGGTGCTGTGGGCCGACGTGCCGGCCATGATCTTCGGGCCGGCCTTCAGCCTGGACCCCACGGTGGTGGCCATGCTGGGCCTGTTCGTGCTGCTGATCACCGGCACCATCGACTGGGACGACGTGCTGTCGGAAAAGAGCGCGTGGGACACGCTGATCTGGTTCGGCTCGCTGGTGATGCTGGCCAGCGAGCTCAACAAGGCCGGCGTGATCTCGTGGTTCTCCAAGGGCCTGCAGGGCAGCATCGAGGCCAGCGGCATGGCCTGGCCGATGGCCGCCGCCGTGCTGGTGCTGATCTTCCTGTTCTCGCACTACTTCTTCGCCAGCACCACGGCGCACGTCAGCGCGATGATGCTGGCCTTCCTGACGGTCGGCACGCACGTGGTGCCGGCCGAGTACCTCGTGCCCTTCCTGCTGATGATGGTGGCGACCTCCTGCATCATGATGACGCTGACCCACTACGCCACCGGCACCTCGCCCATCATCTTCGGCAGCGGCTACGTGACCATGGGTCGATGGTGGAGCGTGGGGCTGGCCATGGCCGTGCTGGAGCTGCTGGTCTACTCGACCGTGGGCCTGCTGTGGTGGAAGGTGCTGGGGCACTGGTAGCGGCGGCCGG
>JAFECZ010000891.1 GCA_018241905.1 Pseudomonadota bacterium | reverse complement strand
GACGAGCGCGCACGCTCCAGCCGCAACCGCGCGCTGGCTTCCGAGTACGGGCTGGGCGCAACCCACCCGGACGAGGAGATGAGCATCATCCGCGACGGCGTGAACAAGATCCGCGAGGACGTGGGCGTGTACGGCGTGGAGATTCCGCACATTCCCGAGCTCGACGGCACGATGCATTGACCACCGAGGAGCCCGAGCCATGATCCAGACCCTGCACCCCGAGCGCATCGCCCCGCCGATGGGGCCCTACAGCCACGGCATCGTCTGCAGCGGGCCTGGGCGCTGGCTGCACATCGCGGGCCAGATCGGCGTGACGGCCGATGGCGTGCTGCAGGACGGCTTCGAAGCCCAGGCGCACCAGGCCTGGACCAACTTGTGCGCGGTGCTGCAGGCCGCCGGCATGGAGGTGTCGCACCTGGTCAAGGTGACGAGCTTCGTGGTCGACACGGCCCACCTCCCCTTGCTGGGGCCTGTCAGGGGCGGCTTCCTGGGCGCGGCGCGGCCGGCGTCGACGCTGCTGGTCGTCCAGGCCCTGGCCAAGCCGGGCTGGCTCTACGAAGTCGAGGCCACGGCCTTCCGGCCGGACAGCGAGTGAACGTCATCCCCGCGCCATCGCGGCGGCCCGACGAGCTGACCCGCGCGCTGCGCGAGATCGGGCCGGCGTGGGCGGCGGACATCCGCACGGCAGGCGACCGGACGAAAGCCCTGTACCTGCCCCATCTCGCAGCGGCGCCCCACGGCGGCATCGAGGAACAGCGCGACATCGCCTACGGCACGCATCCGCGCCAGGTGCTGGACATCTACCGTCCGCGCGGCGCATCGGGTGCGCCGGTGATCGCCTTCGTGCACGGCGGCGCCTTCGTGCGCGGCGGCAAGGACATCAACACCGAGATGTACGGCAACGTGCTGCGCTGGTTCGCCCGGCATGGCTGCGTGGGCATCAACATCGAATACCGGCTGGCGCCCGATGCGCCGTACCCCAATGGCGCCCTGGACGTGGCGCTGGCCTGCCGATGGATCGAGCGCAACGTGGCCGGGCACGGCGGCGACGCCTCGCGCCTGTGCCTGGTGGGCCACTCGGCCGGCGGCACCCATGTCGCCAGCTATGCCTGCGACCCTGCACTGGATGCCTGCGAGCGCCTGCCGCGCGGCCTGGTGCTGATCTCGGCCCGGCTGCGCGCCGACGTGCGCCCCGAGAACCCGAATGC
>JAFECZ010000890.1 GCA_018241905.1 Pseudomonadota bacterium | reverse complement strand
GGACCGGCCCGGCACGAGAACCCGACCTCGGCGTCATCGGACGCTGCTGGTAGGGGGACCGGGAATGCCGCAACCTGATCTGGACGGGCGGCCCCCGGCGAGGCGGCACACTCCGGCGCGCGCTACCCGGCATGGGCTCATGACCCCGGTTCGCGCAGCGCGCTGACCTTGGCCGAGATGCGCGACTCGATGGTCTGGCGCGACGTCGCCACAAGGGTTACGACGGCTTCGCAGACAACTTCATGCGCGTCGTGGGCGCGCACGCGAAAGGTGACGCTGCGGTCGCTCAGGCGCTCCACCCAGCCGCGCAAGCGCAATGGCGAGCCCGGCGGGATCGGCCCCAGGTGGTCGATGCGGATGGAGCGCCCGACCACGACTTCCACTTCGACATCCGTCAGCCGCTGCACTTCGCGGATGCACACCGACTCGATGACCGCAACCAGGTAGCCGGTGGCCAGACATTCGATCAGCTGCTCCGCGTAGTCGCGGCCGTGCGGCAGACGCGAGAACAGCGAGCGTGCCGTCTGGTCGGCCGGGACGATGTAGGACTCCTCGAAGAAGACCGCGCTGACTGCTTCATGGTTCATAGGACGTAGTGGCAAGAGGAGCGAATGCCTCCGATCCACCGATGCTCCCGTGCAACGGTCTCGCCGCAAACCCGCCGTAGCGTTCCCTGGCGCGCTGCGGCGGGTTTGCGGCGGTCTTGGATGTGAAAACGCGTGCGGCAAACCTGCCGCGCGCGTCGCGCTGTCAAAAGAAAGAGCCCCGGCCAACCCCGAAAGGACAGCCGGGGCATGCCACATCAAGCGGCTTCGGTGAATGCTTGCGCTTCTTCGGCACCCTCTTCATCGGCCACTTCCGCAGGCTCTTGCGGCTCGTCCTGCGTTGCGGCGGCTTCCGTCACCGCCTCCGGCGCACGGAACATCGCAGGCAGCCAGCCGCTGCCAGCGGACAGCCGCTCGGCCTCGGCGGCGATCTGCGGCTTCTTGAGCTTGGCGAGCCGGTGCACTTCACCCGGAGCGAACACCTGCACGGCTTCCAGCGCCTTGGCCTTGGACACGTGCTCGAAGTAGCCCGCAGCGGTCGGCGTCCACCACTGGCTCATGTCCAGACCCACGGCCTGCGCCAGCAGCGCGGCGGGCCGGTCGCCTTCGCGCGACGTGATCGCGCTCACCGTGTAGCCGACGCACACCGCCAGCAGGGACAGCAGTTC
>JAFECZ010000088.1 GCA_018241905.1 Pseudomonadota bacterium | reverse complement strand
CGCCTGGTACCCACTGGCCTGGTCGCGCGACGTGGGACGCGAGCTGGCAACGCGCCGCGTCCTCGAGGAAGACCTGGTCCTCTACCGCACCGAGGACGGGCGCGTCGCCGCGCTCGAGGACGCCTGCCCGCACCGCCTGGCACCGCTCTCCCTCGGCACGTTGCGCGGCAACGCCGTCGAGTGCGGCTATCACGGCCTCACGTTCGACTGCAGCGGCCAGTGCGTGTCGGCACCCGGCATGCCGCGCCCCCCGCTCAGCGCGCAGGTGCGCAGCTACCCCACCGCCGAGAGCATGGGCATGGTATGGGTCTGGATGGGCGCGCCAGAGCGCGCCGACCCGGCCCAGGTCTTTCGGCTGCCCGAGTACGACGACCCGAGCTACAGCGTGGTCGAAGGCGACGCGCTGCCGGTGCAAGCCAACTACCTGAGCCTGGCCGACAACCTGTGCGATCCCACGCACGTGGTCTACGTGCACAAGACCACCTTGGCCAGCGCCGGGCGTGAGGAGACCCGCGTGCAGCACGAGCGCCAAGGCAACAAGGTGGTGACCTGGCGCTGGGTGATCGACGGGCCGCTGATCCCGGTGTTCGAGGGCCTGAAGGACTTCGGCGGCGCCAACGTGGACCGTTGGCACTACTACCACTACCACGCACCCTGCATCGCAGTGATCGACTTCGGCTCGGCGCGCACCGGCACCGGCGCGCCCGAGGGCAACCGCGACGACTGCATCCAGATGTACGCCTGCCACTTCATCACCCCGATCGACCAGCGCAGCTGCATGCAGCACTGGCTGGTGTTGAAGAACTCACCGACCGATGCGGCGGTGGACACACGCCTGCGCGACAACCTGCGCCTGGCCTTCAACGAAGACAAGCGCGTGCTCGAGGCCATCCAGCGCAACGAGGACAAGCCGCGCGAGTGGAAGCGCGTGCACCTTGCGCTGGACGGCTCCTCCATCAAGATGCGGCGCATCGTCGAAGAGATGGCCGCCTCCGGTTCCTGAGCACCGCACGTCCCTCCCCTGCCCCACCCCCCGAGGAGTTCGCCCATGACCGCTCGACACTTTGCCGCCGCCGCCCGCCTGGTGGTGGCCGGCCTCGCCCTCGCCCTTGCCGCAGGCGCCGCCGGCGCGCAGGACACGCTCAAGATCGGCGAGATCAACAGCTACAAGGCCCTGCCCCAAAACCTCATCCCCTACCGCCAGGGCTGGCTGCTGGCCCAGGAAGAGATCAACGCGGCCGGCGGCGTGCTCGGCCGCAAGATGGAGACGATCTTCCGCGACGACAACGCCAACCCGGGCGACGCCGTGCGCGTGGCAGAGGAGCTGCTCAGCCGCGAGAAGGTGGAGCTCATCAGCGGCGTGACGCTTTCGCACGTGGGTGTGGCACTGACCGACTTCGCGCGCCAGCGCAAGGTCTTCTTCCTGGCCTCCGGCCCCTTGAGCGACAAGGTGGTGTGGGACAACGGCAACCGCTACACCTACCGCCTGCGTTCAGGCACCTACGCGCTGGCCGCTTCGGTCGTGCCCGAAGCGGCCAAGCTCAAGAAGAAGCGCTGGGCGCTGATCTATCCCAACTACGAATACGGCCAGGCCGCGGTGGCCGCCTTCAAGGAAGGCCTCAAGAAGCTGCAGCCCGACGTCGAGTTCGTGGCCGAGCAGTCGCCCCCGCTGGGCAAGGTGGATGCCGGCTCGCTGGTGCAGGCCATTGCCGACGCGAAGCCCGACGCCATCTTCAACGTGCTGTTCGGCAGTGACCTGACCAAGCTGGCACGCGAAGGCAAGACGCGCGGTCTGTTCGAGGGCCGCGAGGTGGTGAGCCTGCTCACCGGCGAGCCCGAGTATCTGGATCCGCTCAAGGACGACGCCCCAGCCGGCTGGATCGTCACCGGCTACCCCTACGCGAACATCGACACGCCCGAGCACAAGGCGTTCCTGGCGGCCTACCAGAAGAAGTACAACGACTATCCGCGCCTGAACTCCGTGGTGGGCTATGCCTCGGCCAAGGCGATCGCGGCAGGCATCCAGAAGGCGGGCTCGACCGACACCGAGAAGCTCATCGCCGCCTTCAAGGGCCTGGAATTCAGCTCGCCCTTCGGCCCCGTGGTCTTCCGGCCCCAGGACAACCAGTCGACCCTGGGCATCTTCGTGGGCCGCACCGCCGTCAAGGACGGCAAGGGCGTGATGCCCTCGGGCACCTACGTGGACGGCAGCAAGCTGCAGCCCTCCGACGAGCAGATTCGCAAGCTGCGCGCCAACGCATCGTGAGCAGCATCCACACACCCGCCACCAGCCGCGCGGCGCTGCCGCCCATCGGCTGCAACGGCCGCGGCGCGCAGGCCTCGTCGATGAGTTCACCGGTCTCGCTGGTCGAGCCGTCCGTCGAGGAGCAGTTCCGCCTCGTGCACGAAGCGGGCGTGTTCGACAGCTTCGACCGGCTGCCGATGCCCGATCAGGTGGACACCTACCTGCGCTGCATCCAGCAATTCGCGCTGCCGGTGCGCACCGCCAGCTGGTTCTATGCACTCGGGCGCGACGAGGCGCTGCTCGCGCACAAGCTGCGCCTGGCGGCGGAGGTGGGCGCCAGCCTGCACAACATCATGGTCCACTGGCACGACGCGGCCGGCCAGCCGGTGAGCGACACCGAGGTGGCCGACTTCTACCTGCGCGCCTATGACCTGGGCATGCCACAAGGCGTGGAGCCCACGCTGGAGCTGCACGTCAACATGTGGAGCGAAGACCCGCGCCGGGTCTCTCCGGTGGCCGAGCTCGTACGCCGGCGCGGCGTGCCCTTCAATTTCACGCTGGACTACAGCCACGTGATCTTCAAGATGGGCAATGCGCAGGAGCTGCGCATCTGCGGCCTAACCGATGACGTCGCGGCAGGCCGCGTCGAACTCGATCCGCGACGCCCGGGCAGCCTGGTGGACCAGTGGCTCGAGATGGGCATCGTGCGCTGGATGCAGGTGCGCTCGGTGGCGCCCAACGGGCCGCGCAACACCTGGTCGATCCTGGATCCGTCCCAGCCGGTGGCGGCCGTGCCCACCCATTCGATCTTCGACTACCGCGCCGGCGAGCCCGGCCGCGGCATCCTCTACCCCTTCGAGCAGCCGGCGCCCGGCGAGTGGCATTCCGCGTGGGACGACGCGGCGCTGGAGTGCACCCGCGCGGTGGTAAAGAAGGTGCTCGCGCACCATGCCCGCACGCCCGGCTCACGCCTGGCGGCCATTACCACCGAGATGATCAACCTGCCCGACTATGCCCACAACGCGCGCTTCTCGCTCATCGGGCAAAACGCGGCCATCGCGCGTCACATCCGCCAGACCTGGTCGCACGAGCTGGCAACGCTGGCGGCCGCGGCCTGACTAGGCGCTGCGGCGCCGCACTGCGGCCTTGCGCGCCGCAGGCGTCGGGCCCGCCGCGGGGACCGCAGGTGCCGCGTCTTTCTGCGCCGTAGGCGAGAGGGAACTGAGCACCACGTCGCAGATGTGCTCGCGCCATGCCTTGCGGCGCGCGGGCGACATCAGGTCGCCGCCCATCCAGGTCGCACAGGTGTGTTGGTTCGACAGGTAGAAGAAGCCCAGCGACATGATGGTCATCAGCACGTGCTCGGGCTGCACGTCGCGCCGGAACACGCCTTGCGCCTGCCCGGCCTCGAGCAGGCTTGTCACCGTCTCGACCAGCGGGAAGGACGTGCGCGTTACCTGCTGCGACTGCCGGATGTGCTTGCCGCGCAGCAGGTTCTCGTTCATCAGCACTCGCACCAGATGAGGATGCGATTCATAGTGGTCCCAGGAATGCTGCACCAGCCGGCGCATGCCCTCGACCGGGTCATCGGGCGTGACGAAGGCGCGCTGCTCGCCGATCATCTCGGCGTAGATCTTCTCCAGCACCGCCTGATACAGGCGCTCCTTGTTGCCGTAGTAGTAGTACAGCATGCGGTCCACCGTGCCGGCGCGCTGGCTGATGCGCTCGATGCGCGCGCCCGCGAAGCCGTACTCGGAAAATTCCTCGATCGCAGAGGCCAGGATGCGCGTCTCCATCTGCTCGGAGCGCTCGCGCTGCGCGCCGCGGCGAGTGGGGCCGCCTTCGCTGGGCGGGACGGTGCCGCCGCTGCGCTCGGGACGGGACGTGGCTCGGCGGGTGGATGGCGAACGGTCGGACAAAGACTCGGGATTCCTTTAGTGATGACACTGCGCTCAACTGGCATTGTCTTTCATTCTCCGCCGCAGCGGTCGCTCGATGCCCGTGCGATCGAGGGTCCGCTTTCCCAGCGCCCGTAGCTTTCCGCAATGGGCACAAACGGGGAGATCACCTTGGACTGGATCTGCCCCTTGCGCCGATGTCGCTACGAGTTCACTTCCTTCAGAACCGTCCAGCCGGACTCGATGTGCTTGCGCATGGAGAGCACCGCCGCCGACACGTCGCCGCTGGCCAGAGCCGCCAGGATCTCGTCATGTTCCTTGACGGCATCGTCGCCACGCCCCTGGGCGGCGTTGATCAGGTCGAAGGGATAGCGGGCCCAGAGGATCTGCACGAAGTGCAGGGTCTGGGGCATGCCCGCGATGTCGTACATGCGGCGGTGGAAGCGGTAGTTCACGCCGCGCGCAATGGCGCGGTTGCCGGTCTTGAAGGCTTCGGCGAACTCGTCCGCCAGCTTTTTCAGTTCGGCCAGGTCCTCGGAAGTGGCGCGCTCGGCGGCGCCGCGCACGAGTTGGGCCTCGAGCATGAGGCGCAGGCTCAGGATCTCGCCGGAAGCCCCTGCATCGAAAGGCACCACACGCGCGCCGCGATACGAATCGCCGCTGACATAGCCCTCGGCCTCCAGCAGCTTCAGTGCTTCGCGCACCGGAGTAATGCTCAGGTTCAGCTGCTCGGCGATCTCGGCCTGCTTCAGGCGCGAGCCGCGCTGATACACCCCGGAAATGATCCTCTCGCGCAGGTAGTCCGCGACTTGTTCTTCTTTGGTTCGGTATTCCATCTCGAGCCGCACGCCCCTTGTGTCCAGGCCGAACGAAGAGCCTCCGCCGGTGTCGCCCAGGAGCTGATAGCTTAAGGCTCGGTCCATCCGGATCGGCTGGGGTTATCGCTCGGGTTGGCGCCGATTCTAAGCGGCCACTCCTGGCGCAAGCTCCGCGGCGATGCGACGTGCGTGCTCGACCACCGGGCGGTCGATCATCCTGCCGTCCACCGCGGTGGCGGCCCCGCCGCTGGCCTCGAAGGCGGCCAGGACGCGTGCGGCCCAGTCACGCTCCCGCTCGGAAGGCTGGAAGGCCCCGTTGACCGCGCCGACCTGAGCCGGATGGATGCACAGCTTGCCGCCGAAGCCGAGCTGGCGCGAGCGAAGCGCGTCCTGCTGCATCTGCTGCGGATCGCTGAAGTTCACGCTGACGCCGTCCACCGGCGCCAGGAGCCCTGCCAGGCGCGAGTGCAGCACGATCTGGACGCGGATGGAGGTCATGCCCTCGCCTTCGTCCGCGATGCCGCTGTCCACGCCGAAGTCCACGCTGCCGAACGCGATTCGCGACAACCCTCGCACACCGCAGACGCCCGGCAGGTCCAGGCAGCCGGCCACCGTCTCCAGCAGCGCGACCACATCCCGCCCCGGCAGCGCGGCCACCGTGTGCGCCAGCGACAGTCGGTCGGCCTTCGGCAGCATCACGCCCGCCCGGGGGAAGGCCTGCAGCATCGCGAGATCGGCTTCATACCATTCGGTGTCCGCGGCGTTGATGCGCACCAGCGCCTGGCCGCCATGCACCAGCCAATCCTTCACCGCATCGCGTGCGGCGGCCTTGGCGCCCGGTGCGACCGCATCCTCCAGGTCCAGCACCACCTGGTGTGCGCCGGAAGCCGTGGCCTTGCCGAAGCGGTCCGGCCGGTGGCCGGGAACAAAGAGCAGGCTGCGCGCGATGCGTTCCATGGCCGGCCTTTCCTACTCGAACACCACGTCCTGCGACGTGGTGATGCGGCAGAAGCGCTTGAGCCCGGCGATGGCCTGCTCGTGCTCCTCGGTCGTGAGGCCACAGCAGCCATCCTCCAGCACCACCATGTCGTAGTCGCGATCGTGGCCTTCGCGCACGGTGGCCTGCACCACCGCGTTGGTCGAGATGCCCGAGCAGTAGATGCGCCGGATGCCGTGGGCGCGAAGGATGGCCTCCAGGCTGGTGCTGTAGAACGGGCTGACCCGGTGCTTGACGATGTCGAAGTCACCGGGCTGCATGCCCAGCTCGGGATGCACTTCCGTTCCCCAGGTGCCCAGCTTGAAGATGCCGTTCTTGCGCGCCCCGGAAAAGATGGGCGAATTCGGCGGACATTCGCGGTAGTCCGGCGAGAAGCCGACCCGCACGAAGCCGATGTGCAGGCCGGCAGCACGTGCCTTGTCGAGGGCCCGGCGCGTGTTTTCGATGATCCTGCGGCCGCGCACCTGTTCGCCGTAGGCGGCATTGCCGTTGGGTCCGTCGGCATGGACGAGGTCGTTCTCCATGTCGAGCACGAGGTAGATGGCGTCTTTCATTCGATCTCCTTCCATTCAAGATGGGACATGCGAAGGCCTACAGGATGACCTCGCGCTCCTCGAGTTCGGCACGCTGCGCGCTGGACAGGCCAAGCAGCTCACCATAGACATAGTCCTCGTCCTGTCCAAGCGCGGGCGTGAGCCGGCGGATGCCGACTTCCCCGCTGACGCTGAAGCGGGCCGGCGCGCCGACGGCGAGCCGGGCCGGGATGTCCGGCGCGCTGACCTCGGCCAGGGCACCGCGGCTCCTGAGGTGGGCGTCGTCGGCGATGTCCTGCATGTTCCACGACACGTGCGCGCAGACGCCCGCCTGCTGCAGCCTCGACGCCGTCTCGTCGGCATCGCAGCGCGACAGCCAGCCGCTCACCACGCCATCCAGTTCCTGCCGATGGCGCCGGCGGCCGTCCGCGGTGTCGAAACGCGGGTCGGTAACGTGCTGGCCCAGCACGCGCCTGAGCGCGTCCCAGTCGGCGTCGCTGCGGACCGCCAGTGTCAGCCAACGGTCCGGCTCGGCCGTGGCGTAGATGCCGTGCGGGGCCATGGCCGGGTCGGCGTTGCCGCAGCGGGTCGGCTGCTGGCCCGCGCTCGCCTGCACCAGCGCATCGCCGATCATGGCCGACGCCACCTCCCGCGCCGCCAGGTCCACGTGCTGGGCGCGGCCGGTGCGGCGCCGCTGGTGCAAGGCCGCGAGGGTGGCCAGGGCGGCATGCATGCCGGCCGAATGGTCCATCACGTGCCGCATCTCGACCGGCGGCCCGTCGGCATAGCCCGTCATCCAGCCCAGGCCGCCCCAGGCGCCGAACAGCGGCGCATAGCCGGCGAAATGCGAATCGGGTCCGCTCTGCCCGCACGACGAGAGCGACAGCAGCACCACGTCGGGCCTGGCCTCGCGCAAGGCCTCGAAGTCCAGCCCCAGGCGCTTCATCACGCCCGGCCGGAAGCTCTCCGCCGCCACGTCCGACACCGCCACGATGCGCTTGGCCAGCGCCACCGCCTCAGGTTGCTTGAGGTTCAGGCGCACCGACAGCTTGTTGGCCGAGACCTGGTCGAAGGTGGCCGCCTGCATCCGCCCGTACACCGCGTGGGGTTTGCGGAAGGCGTCCGGCCGCGTACGGCTTTCGATCTTGATGCACTCCGCACCCAGCTGCGACAGCAGGTGCGTGCAGAAAGGCCCGGCGGCGTGGATCGTGAAATCGGCGATGCGCACGCCTGCCAACGGGGCTCGGGTCGGCTTCATGCTGCCACCTCCTCCTCGTCGTTCATCTCGCCCAGCATGGGCACGCGCCCTCCTCCTCCGAGTGGCGAGCAGCGGAACTGGAAAGGCGCCACGAGCACGTCCACCTCGCGGCCGCTTTCCAGTGTGGCGGGTGCGAAAAGCCCGCGCGCCGTCTCGTGCTCGCCTCCCACGACCTCCGCGGGCGTGCGGTACCGGGCCGCAGGCACGCCCAGTTCCTGGGCGTGTGCGACGATCTCTTCCACCGGGTGCCGTGCCATCCATTCGCGGATGTGCTGGTTGAGCACATCGCCACGGCGGCTGCGCTCCAGCGGATCGCTCAGGGCCTCGTCCAGGGCCCACGCCGGGCGCCCCATCAGCTCGACGAGGCCGCGCCACTGGCGGTCCTCCAGCGTGAGCAGCTCGAGATAGCCGTCCAGCGTCTCGAAAACACCGCCGTAGCGGAAGCGGCGCGTGGTGCGATGCTCCAGCGAGCCGTCGCCCAGCCGCTGCAGCGCGAAGGCGCCCACCGACAGCGTGGCATCCTGCACCGAGACGTCCACGTACTGCCCGCCTTGCAGCGGCACCGCCCACCATGCGGCCAGCGCGCACATCGCGGCGCTGCTGCCGCCCTGGTAGCCTGCGAAATGCCCGTGGATCTTCAGCGGCGGTCGATCCGGGAACAGCTCGTTGGACAGGCCGTTGGGCAGCAGGTAGCCCTCGCCGCCCGCGTGCAGCAGGTTCACCTCCTCGCCGCGCCAGTGCGCCTTCGGCCCGCTCGCGCCGAAAGGCAGCACGCTCACATGCACGAGGCTTGGATGGCGCTCGGCAACCTCCTCGGGATCGAGCCCCACGGCCGCGCGCTCGTCCAGCGGCGTGTCGTCGATGAGGATGTCCGCCTGCGAGAGGTACTGCTGCATCAGCGCCTGGCCGGCGCCGGTGTGCGGGTTGCACACCAGGCTGCGCTTGCCCACGGCCAGGTACGCGAAGAGCGCGCTGTCGCCCGAATCCTCCAGCAGTGGCGGCGCCTGCCGCAGGGGCGAGCCCTGCTGCGGCTCCAGCATCACCACTTCCGCGCCCATCGCGGCCAGCAGCCGGCCGGCATAGGCTGCGGCCACCGAGCGCGAGCGCTCGACAACCCGGCAGCCGGCCAGCGGCTGGTCCGCCGCGGGCGAATCATTCTTCGATTGCATGCGCGCTCTCCCCCTTGCGTCGTTGAGTAGTTGCAGCTGGCCAGGCCCTCGCCGTCAGCGGACCACCGGCAGTTCCAGGTCCACGCCCGAGCCGTCCAGGAAAGCGGGCAGCCTCACGTCGCGCGACGGCAGGGCCACGGTGGCCAGGCCCGGCGTCGTGACTTCGCCGCGCTGGTTGACGGCGGCGATCTCGATGTCGACCAGGCCGGTCTTGTCCTTGACGTACTTGCGCACGACCTTACCCTTGCAGTAGGTGGTGTCGCCCACGATGTTGAAGCGGCGCATCTCGGTGCGCACGCGCTTGAGCACGCCGGCATCGCCCATCCAGTTGGTGACCAGCGAGCACATCCACGCGGAGCGCTGCGGACCGTAGTCGTAGGTGCCGGGCACGCCCACTTCCTTGGCGACCGATTCGCGGTGGTGGCCGATGCCGGTGTACTCCACGCCACCACCCGCCTCGGGGTTGCGGAAGAAGTGGCCGGGGTGTTTCACCGCCGCCTGCAGCACCACGCCATGTGTATGGCCGCGGCCGCAGCCGACCAGGAAGCCCATCGTGTCCATCAGCGACAGCGGGCCGCGGGCGATGGTGGGCAGCTCCTCGCCTTCCTTCACCTCCTCCCAATAGCGGACGTTGGAGCCGCGAATGTTCTTGGGCTCGCTCAGCACCAGCGCGTCGATGCGGTCGCGCTCTTCGTCAGAGTACTCGTGCTGCTCGATGTCCTTGTACTTGCCCGTGTCGCGGGCGGCCTTGCGCTCGTGGCGCGTGCATGTTCCCAGGGCGCGGGCCACCAGTTCACCGCGCTGGTTGTAGTAGCAGGCCTCGACGTACTGCAGAACCAGCCGGCCCGAGAACTTGCTTTCCTTCTCTTCCACGCCCACCACCCGCTCGATGGCAGAGATGCGATCGCCCGGGCGCACGTGGCGGAACAGCTCCCAGTCGTTGCCGGCATAAAAGCCGTGCACGCCCGGCAGACCCCAGCGGGTGCGGCCCAGCCAGCCGAAGGCCATCGGGAACATCGGGTGGCCGACCATGGTGCCGTAGCGCGTGCCCGGGCCGTAGCCCGCGTCGCGATACAGCGGATTCAGGTCGCCGATGCCATTGCACCAGTTGCGCAGCGTGTCGGCCGAAGCATCCTGCAGGTAGGGCCCTTCGGGCCGGAGGTGCAGGCCGATCATGGCCTTGGCCGCAGCAATGGCCTCGTCGGTGATGCGGCCTTCGGCGGGACGGTTGCCGACGTCGGATTGGGGGGTTGCTGTTTCGGTCGTCATGCTGATGCTCCTATGGCAGGTTGAAAAAATGCAGAATGCATTCATTGAAGAAAGGGACTTCTCCCTCGATAAGTGAATCGGCTTCCTACTCGCTGCGGATGCCCGCAGCCTGAATGGTGGCGCCCCACTTCTGGCGCTCGCTCCTCACGAAAGCGTCCAGTTCGGAGGCGGACATGTATTTGGGCTCGACGCCGATGTCCATCATCCGGCGGCGCATCTCCGCTTGCTGGATCGCGCGCTGCATGTGCTCGCTGAGCTTGCGGATGATGTCAGGGGGCGTGCCGCGCGGCGCGAACAATGCATCCCAGGCGACCACGTCGAAGCCGGGAACGCCCTGCTCGGACACCGGCTTCACCCCCGGCAGCATCTCGCTGCTCTGCAGCGAGGTGATGCCCAACGCGTGCAGCTTGCCGCTGGCGATGTGTGCGCGCGACGCGGTCACCGTGTCGATCACCAGCGGGATCCGCCCGCCGAGCACATCGGCCATGGACTGCGCCGAGGCCTTGTAGTTCACGGCGAAGAGCGGTGCCTGCGCATCCTTGGCGAACTGCGCGAACACCACCTGGGCCGTCGTGCTCGGCAACCCGACATTGAGCGTGCGCGGCCTGGCGCGGGCGCTGGCCACCAGTCCGGCCACGTCGTTGGTGCCGAACTCGGGCGACGAGGCGCTGATCACCATCGGCAGCAGCCCGATCATGCCCACGCCCTGCAGGTCCGTCGCCGGGTTGAAGCCCAGGCTCGCGAACAGGAACTCGTTGGCCGCGTTGGTCGCGTTGGTACCCAGCAGGAAGGTGTAGCCGTCCGGCGCGGCCTTGGCTGCCGCCGCCGCGCCGATGTTGCCGCCAGCACCGGCCTTGTTGTCGATGACGAAGCTCTGGCCCAGCGACTTCTGCAGCTCCTGCGCGAGCAGGCGGGTGAGTACGTCCGCACCCTGCCCGGCCGCGTACGGGACGATGATGCGCACCGGGCGCTCTGGCCATCCAGGCTGCGCGACCGACGTCTGCGTGAACGTGCCGAACGCGAGCGTCGCAGCAGCTGCAATACCTGCCCGCATCATCCGCCGCCGGGCTGCTTGGACGAGAGGGATCTTTCTGGTCTTCATGTGAATGGTTCCGTCGTTGTCAAGCAGCCAGTGGGAGACCGGCACGCGGCCAAGGCGCCGCCATAAGCTGCCCGTAGCCGGACAGCGTGATGAATGCGGTGCGCCGCTCAGGTCCGCCGAAGCAGATGTTGGTGCAGTAGCCCTCGGGCGCTGCGTGGAACTCCAGCAGTTCCCCTCCGGGTGAGAACACGCTGATGCCCCCGCGCACCAAGGTGGCTACGCAGATGTTGCCGCCCTCCTCCACCGCCAGCGAGTCAAAGCGCTGGTAGCCGCTCAGACCGTGGACGAGCCGGCCGCCGTTGGGCGACGGCCATGGCTCCAGTCCCAACACGCCCGGCCCCTTCACGGGGTAAGACCAGAGGCGGGCAGTCTCGGTCTCGCTCACATAGAGCGTGCGACCGTCCGGTGAAAGGCCCACGCCGTTGGGCGTGAGCACAGGATGGGCCACCCGGCGAATGTCGCGCCGGTCCGAGCGCGCGTAGTAGAGGGCACCCCGCAGCATGCGGTCTTCGAAGGTCTTGCCGAAGTCGGTGAACCAGAAGCCGCCTTCGCCGTCGAAGACGATGTCGTTGGGCCCGTGCAGGGGGATGCCGTCGCACTGCGTGTAGAGCATCTCGACCGCGCCAGTCTTGAGGTCGACCCGCTGGATGGCGCCACCGTCGTAGTCGGCCGCGGGACCGGTGGGACGGGTGAAGCCGTCATCGGTGCGCCAGCTGAAGCCGCCGTTGTTGCACACGTAGCAGTGCCCGTCGGGCCCGATCGCCGCGCCATTGGGGCCGCCGCCTAGCTTGGCAACGACCTGCAGTTCGCCGCCCGGATCCACGCGCATCAGCCGCCCGCCTTCGATCTCCACCACCAGCACGCTGCCATCGGGCATGGCGATGGGCCCTTCGGGAAAGCGCAATCCTTCTGCGATCACGCGGCCTTGCAGCTTGAGTTGCTTCATGGCTCGATCTCTCCGTTCGCTCATGCAGGAAGGGCCTGCGCGGCCGCATCGGCGCGCGTGCCCAGGTAGGCGTCGATGGCGCGCTGGCGGCCTTCGCGGCTGCCCAGCGCCTGCGCGTCCAGCTCGCCCACGATGTGCCCGTGGCGCATCACCCAGGCCCGCGAGGCCAGCTTGGCCGCCGCGTGGAAGCTCTGCTCAACCAGCAGCGCGCTCAGCTGCTGCTCCTGCTGGATGCGCGCCAGCCGCTCGTAGACCCGCGCCACCAGCAGCGGCGCCAGGCCCAGCGACGGCTCGTCGAGCAGCAGCAGGCGCGGCGCCGACATGAGCGCACGGCCGATGGCCAGCATCTGCTGCTCGCCGCCGCTGAGCAGCCCCGCGGGCGACTTCAGCCGGTTGGCGATCTCGGGGAAAAAGTCCAGCACCAACTGCTGGCGCTGCGCACGCGTGCGGCTGTCCACGAAGTACGCGCCCAGCGTCAGGTTCTCCGCCACGCTCAGGTCGGTGACGATGGCGCGGCCCTCGGGCACGTAGACGATGCCAGCACGAAAGCGCTTTGCCGCATCCAGGCCGGTGATGTCCTGTCCGTCGAAGACGACCCGGCCCTGCGCGGGCTCCAGTCCCGCGATCGCCCGCAGCGTGCTGGACTTGCCGGCCCCGTTGGCGCCGAGCAGCGCAGCCACGCTCCCGGCCCCCATCGCCAGCGACACGCCATGCACCACCGGCCCGGCGCCGTAGGCCACGCTCAGGGACTCGATGCGCAGCAGCTCACTCATCCTCGTCTCCCAGGTAGACCCGAACCACCTCGGCATTGCCGCGGATCTGCGCGGGCGTGCCCGAGGCCAGCAGCGTGCCGACGTTGAGCACGTGGATGCTGTCGCACACCTCCATGATCAGGTCCATGTCGTGCTCCACGACCACGAGCACCAGCTCGGGCGAGCGCAGCTTCTTCAGCGCATTCGACAGGTCGTGCGTCTCCACTGAGTTCAGACCCGCCGCCGGCTCGTCGAGCAGCAGCACGCGCGGCTGCCCGGCGATGGCCCGCGCGATCTCCGCCAGGCGCAGCACGCCGGGCGGCAGCTGTGAGGGCGACTCGTCCGCCACCTGCGCGATGCCCAGGCGCGCCAGTGCGGCCACGGCGAGTTCGCGGTTGGCGGCGCGCTCCGCCCGGCCCTGCGCCAGCGGCAAAAAGGCTTCGAGCCAGCCGGCGCGCGACTGCCGGTGCAGTCCGATGGCCACGTTCTCCACCACCGACAGCTCGGGGCACAGTGCCACGTGCTGGAAGCTGCGCGAGAAACCCAGCGCGGCGCGGCCGGTGGGCGGCACGCCTTCCAGCGCCAGCTCGCCCAGGCGGATGCTGCCCACCTGCGGCGAATACAGGCCGGTCAGGCAATTGAAGAAGCTGGTCTTTCCCGCGCCGTTGGGGCCGATCAGCCCGGTGATCTCGCCGGGCTTGAACAGCACGCTGATCTTCTGCAGCACATGGATGCCGCCGAATGACAGCGACAGCTCCTGCACCGCGAGGGGCGCGGGCGGCTTCAATGCCGGCATGGCGGCCACGGCGTTCATGCGTGCCCTCCTTCCAGGCGCTTGCGCAGCGAGGCGGGCAACACGTTCACGCCCAGCACCACGGCCAGCAGCGCGGCGCCGTAGAGGATCGGCACCCAGTCGCCGGCGCCCGCCAGCAGCAGCGGCATCAGCGTCAGGAACAGTCCGCCGATGAAGCTGCCGATGAAGCTCAGCGAATACAGGCTCACGACCGAACCCACCAGCAGGAAGATCGAGGTCCACAGCGTGAAGCTGTTGGGCGACACCGTGGAAGAGCTGAAGGACAG